>JAISAA010000055.1 GCA_031266955.1 Oscillospiraceae bacterium
TCGAGGAACGCGTTTTTATTCCAGCGCCGGCCCACGCGGACGCTGCCGACGCGCTGACCGTCAAGCATTGCGATAAAGGCGGCTTCGTCCGGGTTATCGACATAGATTTTCGGGTCGAATACGTCTGTCGGGTATGTTTTCGTATACGGCGCGGCGTATAATTGCTCTGATACGCTCCACCGCTCACCGTCGTACTTCGGTACAAGCCTGCCTATTATCTCGAATTCTTCCTGAGGTTGGGGCAGGAGGCTCAGCATCGTGCCGTCGAACCTGACTGTTGTATATTCGTTCATAATATTGACTATATCCTTCCTATATTGAGCGCCGCCGTGCCCCGTGCCCGCAGGCACGTTAAATCAAATGTCTGCCCGCGCTTACAAGCGGGCAGCGCGGCGCCGCGGCAAATTATCATATCCGCCCGATGTTGAGCGCCGCGAAATGCGCGGCCTGCGTCGCCGCGCGGATATTTTTCGGCGCGAGACAGTCTCCGAGCTGATAGAACTCCGGGGCGCAGAACCGGAGCGCGTCGGCGTCGGATGCGCGCGGGCGCTGGCCGACGGCGTAGATCACCGTGTCGGCCTCGAAATTTACGTGCGCGCCGTCACTCTCCGCCGCAATATTACAGGAGCCCGTGATCTCCAGCGCTTTTGTCGAGAGAAAAACCTCGATCCCCAGCTCGCGCAGCTTGACGTCCAGCGCGAGGCCGTGAAGCTGATTCCCGCCGTCGGAGAGCTCCGGGAGCATTTCGATGATCTTTACGCTGTGCCCGCGCTGCGTCAAATATATCGCAAGCTCCGTGCCGACAAGACCGCCGCCGAGTATCGCGACGCGAGGGCCGGCTTTTGATGCGTCCTCATAAATCTCTTCCGCGCCGAAGACGTTTTCGCCGTCGATGCCGGGGATATTGGGTTTCACGGGAGCGGCGCCGAGCGCCGCGATTATCACATCCGGGGCGACGGAGTCCGCCAACTCCGGCGTTACGGCGGCGCCGAGGCGCACGTCTATGCCGGCGTCCGCGACGCGCTTTGCCTGTAAATCAAGGTACAGCGACAGCTTTTGCTTAAACGGCACGTCCTTTTCACAGAGTAGCGCCCCGCCGAGCTTATCGGACTTCTCGCATAAAATAACGCGGTGCCCGCGCCCGGACGCCGTAAGCGCCGCCTGCATACCGCCGACGCCGCCGCCCGCAATGAGGACTGTCTTTTTCGCCAAAACGGGCGCCGCCGTCGCAGCGGACAGCTCGGAGCCTATTTCCGGATTCACGGCGCAGCAGAATTGCCGGTTGCTGATGAGGTTTGAAAAGCACGTGAAGCAGCGCATACACCGCGTGATTTCGCTCTCGCGCCCCGTGCGTGCCTTGAGCGGCAGGTCGGGGTCGGCGATGAGCTGGCGCGCGAGCTCAACGACGTCCGCCTTGCCGGAGGCGATTACTTCTTCCATAAGCTCCGGTTCCGTGAACGCGCCGACCGTCGCGACGGGCGTTTTCACGTGCTTCTTGATTTCCGCCGCGAGATACGCGTTCGCCCCGTCCGGCAGGAACATCGACGGATGCGTTACGACGAACGCGTCGCGAACCTCGTGGTTTCCGGCGGACACGTGGATGAGATCGACGTGACCGTCAAGCGCTTTCGCGATCTTTATGCCCTCGTCGAGGTCATAGCCGCCGAGATTCGCCTCCGTTCCGGACATACGGAACTCTATCGGGAAGCCTCGCCCGCATTTTTGCCGTATCCTGTCGCAGACGGCGACGGCGAAGCGCGCGCGGTTCTCATCAGAGCCGCCCCATCGGTCTTTCCTCGTGTTTATGTATGGCGACAGGAACTGTGAGATAAGCCAGCCGTGCCCGCCGTGGATGAGAACCATCCCGAAGCCGCAGCGTTTCGCGAAAAGCGCGGCGTCGGCGTAGGCCTCTATGGTTTCCTCGATTATTTCTTCCGTCATCGCGTAAACGCGCGTCGCGTCCCCGGCGGAGTGGACGACCTCGCCGTGGATATTCTCAATGTCCACGGGGCCGTAAACCCGGTTGCCCATCTTCTGCGATTCCTGCGCGTACATTCCCGCGTGCTGAAGCTCCGCCACCGCGACGGCGCCGTAACGCGAGATCCCGTCCGCGAGCGCGGACAGCGCGCCGAGCGCGTCCGGGTTGTCGAGCGGCACGTGGTTGATACCGCCCTTGCCGCTGCGCGAATCCACGACGCATTCCCCGACGGCGACGGACGCCGCGCCTCCCATCGCCTTGCGGGCGTAATACGCCGTCGCCTCCGGCGTCGGGAAGCGCTCTGACGTGAGGTCTTGGTACCCCGTCGGCGCTCCGAATATTCTGTTGCGGAAAAGCGTTCCGCCGAGCTTTATCGGCGTGAAGAGATGCGGATACTTTGTTTTGTACATTGTGCTGACCTCCCGTATCGTATAAAATTATTGCCGCTCTTAAAATACCATATAAGAGGGAAAAAGACAATCAAATATTAAATCGCGCGGGAAGCCGTGACGGAGGGTGTTGCGATTTTGGACTAAAAGCGATATAATAACAAGCGAGGAAAAAAACACTTTTATTTTTTATTAAGGGTCGTGGTATATTTGAAAAACATCAATGCTAAAATCATTATTAAAGGCTTGCTTTCGGCGCTCGTCGCCGGAGCGCTTGCCGCCGCGCTCAGCGTATGCGCGTTCGCGGCGGACGACGTGCAGGGGAACGACAAGGCGTCGGTCGATCTCTCCAAAACGGCGGACGGCTATATCCGCGTGACGTATAAGGCGGAAACCTCGGCAATGCTGAAGGTAATTGTCATCACCCCGAAAAAAACGCAGTACACCTATAATCTCGGCACAAGCAAGGACGGGGAGATTTTCCCGCTGACGGAGGGCGACGGCAAATATTCGGTCGGCGTATATACAAACACCGGCGGAAACAAATACGCCACCACGTTCAAAACGGACTTTGACGTAAAGCTCCGCGACGCCTACGCGCCGTTCGTCGTGCCCAGCCAGTACGTCAACTACAGCGATAAGAGCAAGACGGTCGTGAAAGCCTCCGAAATAGTCAAGGACAAAAAGGCCGAGCTTGAAAAGGTGGCCGCCGTGTACGATTACGTAATAAAGTTCCAGTACGACAAGGAAAAGGCCGAGACTGTGCAAAGCGGGTATCTCCCGGACGTGGATAAGATCATATCGGCAAGCCCGCAAAAAGGCATCTGCTTCGACTACGCCGCCGTTATGACGGCGATGCTGCGAAGCCAAAAGATACCGTGCCAGCTCGTCGTGGGCTACGCCGGCGAGGTATATCACGCCTGGATCAACGTGTACACAAAGGAAACCGGCTGGATAGAGGGCTTCATCCAATTCGACGGCAAGACGTGGAAGCGTATGGACCCGACGTTTGATTCCACGGGCGCCGGCAGCGACTCCGTACAAAAATTCATAGGTGACGGCACAAATTACACGGCGAAGTATTATTACTGATGGGTGATTCCCACGCGTCGCGCCCGCAGGCGCGTTCCCCGGGCGCCTGGCGCCCGTTAAATCAAACGTCCGCGCGCAAAGCGCGCGGCGGAAAGGAATTGATTATATGAAGCAGCTCTCACTCTCGCAGGTTTCCTCGTTTTGTATGTCGCTTCATCTCGCGATGAAGGCGGGCATCCCGGTTTCGGAGGGCGTCGGGATGTACAAGGAGGAGGAAACTGACTTATCGCGCCGGGACGGCGTTGAACTCGTGGAAAACTCGCTCTCGCTGGGCAACAAGCTCTCGGACGCCTTGCGCGAACCGAAGATTTTCCCGGATTATATGGTGGATATGGTCGAGGTCGGCGAAAAGACCGGTAAGCTCGACGACACGCTGCTCTCGCTCTCGCGCTATTACGACAGGCAGGAGACGATATCCAAGAGCATACGCGGCGCCGTTACATACCCCATTATGCTGTTGGGCGTCTTGCTGCTCGTGCTTGTCATATTCGTTGTGAAAATACTTCCCATTTTCTCCGACGTGTACCGCCAGCTCGGCGCTAAGATGTCGGGGACCGCGGAGGCGGCGCTTGCGTTCGGGCAGTGGCTCGGCGGCAACTGGATAGCGATCACGGCGGTCATAATCGTCGTCGCAGTCCTCGCCGTGATTTTCCGGGCGAAGCTGAAAAACCTGCTGCGCGGACTGTTTATGGGCGGAAAGCTCGGCGCGGCTATGCTCGCGGCGCGTTTTTCCGCTATCTTGACTATGACGCTGTCCTCCGGGATGGATTCCGACGAGGCGCTCGTGATGGCGGCGCGCCTCACGGAGGATAAAAAGGCCGCGGCGAAGATCTCAGAGTGCGCGCAGGAAGCGGCGAAGGGCACAAGCTTCACACAATGCGTCGCCGACACGGGGATATTTTCCGCGCTGTACAACCGTATGCTCGCCATAGGCGTGCGCACGGGAAGCTCAGACACCGTGATGGACGAGATCGCCCGCAGGACGGGCGACGAGGCCGGCGACCGCCTTGAAGCGTTTATAGGGAAAATAGAGCCGACGCTCGTCATCGTGATGTCACTGCTCGTCGGATTGCTGCTGCTGTCGGTGATGCTTCCGCTCGCCGGCATAATGTCTGCGATATAAGGGGCGGGCGGCGATATGAAAAACGCGCTTCGCGCGGTATTAAGCGCGCTCAAGACATACGGCGTCGGGCTCGGACTGTTCATCGCGATCGCGGCTGTGCTTATAGGCGGACTGTCCTCGACGGAGCAGGCGGGCGCCGAGGAACAGCTTGAGCTTTTGCGGGACAACATCTCCCGCGCCGTCGTAAGCTGCTACGCGCTTGAGGGAGGCTATCCGGAGAGCCTTGAGTACCTCGTTGACAATTACAACGTCAGGATCGACGAATCAAAATTCGTCGTGCATTATATGATCTTCGCGTCAAATATAATGCCGGACATCGATATAATCCCCAAAACCGGCACAACGCAGAGCTAAAATAAAAGCATCGTAAGGCGCCCGATGTGGGCGCCCGCGCCGTAGGCGCGTAATTACAAGGACTGATTAAATGAAACGTTATATACATACGGTCGACGCGGTTTTTGCGCTGATTTTATTCTGCGCGTTCGCGCTGTCGATGCTTATGGTGCTTATGACGGGCGCCGGGGCGTACAAAAACATACGCAACGCCGTGCGCAACCACTATTCCGAGGATACGTGCGTAAGCTATATCGCGATGAAGCTGCGCCATTACGACGGCGCTGACAACTCCGTAGCTCTCGGTGACGTCGGCGGCGTCCCCGCCCTGCTGCTGTCCGAGACGATGGACGGGGACGAATACGTCACCGCGATATATTTCTACGACGGCTATGTCAGAGAGCTTTTCGCCGAGGCCGGTTACGATCAGCGCCCCGAAGACGGCTTTGAGATCGTGGAAGCGAGCTCGCTCACCGTGACCTCACCGCGCGAGGGAGTGTACGGCGTATTATGCGTCGGCATAGGCGGCGGCGAGGCCGAGACCTCAATAAATCTGCGCAGTGCGGCGTATGAAAGGGAGGCGGCGTAGCTTATGAAAGGCACGAAGACAAGTCTGTTTCTTGTGGAGCTGATAATCTCGCTGCTGCTGTTCTCATTCTGCGCCGCGATATGTATTCAGATATTCAACGCCGCGAGCCGGCGAGCGCGCGACAGCGAATCGCTGAACCGCGCCGTGTTTTTAGTGACGCAGGCGTCGGAGCTTTACAAAGCCTCCGGCGGCGATCTTGAAAAAGTCATCAAGGAGTACGGGCGCTCTCACAGTGTGCTTTTAGATGGCTATATGGAAGTATATTACGACGAGAACTGGAATGAAATGTTGGCTCCGGCACTCAGCAGCTCGTTTCCGCCCTACATTCCTACCAGGCTCATATTATCCGAAACAGCCGCCGGAGAAGCGACTGTTTCGGTTCAAGAACCCGAGAAGCGCTATATTGATTTTGAACCCGGAGACCCCGTCACGCCGGACAAGAAAATCGCGATAAAAACAATATTCTCGATCGACGTAAAGGCGGTGGCGTGATGGACAAGAACAAGCGTCCGCGCCCGATGGGGCTTAACATCGGCTCGGCCTCCATAATTATGCTTTTCGCCGTGCTGTGCCTGACTGTGCTTGCGGTGTTAAGCCTGCTTTCGGCGAATTCGCAGTACGCCCTTGCGGAGCGCTCCGCCGACGTCGCGCGGACATATTACGAAGCCGACACGCGCGCCGCCGAAATATACGAACGCATAAAAAACGGCGACTACGGCGCCGACGGCGAAATCGAGATCGAAGCGTACATTACAGACGGCGGCGCAGCGACATTCTCATACGAAGTCCCCGCGGGAGCGCGCCAGGCCCTGCGCGTGGAGCTCACACGCGCCGAAACCGGCGAGCTGCGCGTCGATATGTGGAAGCTCACAGAAGCCGGCGATTGGATACCCGACGAAAGCATAAACCTATGGCTCGGCGGTGATGAATAACGCGCCTGCGGGCGCGATGTCCGCGCGCTTTCCCCGTGCCCGCAGGCACGTTAAATCAAACGCCGCGGAGCACAGCGTGCGATAAACGCAATCGTTTTTAGGAGGCAGCAGCATTGATAGCAGTGGAGGAAATCCTGACCGCGGCGGTCGAGAAGGGCGTAACGGACATTTTCATAATCGCCGGCTCGCGTATCGCGATAAAGTCAAAGGGGAAAATCGCGGCGCTCGACGAGGAGGAGGATAAGGTCACGCCCGACACCTCACGGGAGCTTATCGGCAGGATATACGAGCTTGCGCGGCGGGATATCAAGGCCGTTGAGGACGGCGACGACGACTTCGCGTTCTCAATGCCCGGCCTGTCGCGCTTTCGCGCGTCGGTCTACAGGCAGCGCGGGTCTCTCGCGGCTGTCATACGCATAATTTCGTTCGGGATACCGGATTTCCGCTCGATGTCGAT
>JAISAA010000147.1 GCA_031266955.1 Oscillospiraceae bacterium
ATCGCAAAGCCGTTTTCTCCCACAGAGCTCGTCGCGCGGGTAAAGGCCAATATCGCCCAATACGAGCGGTTGAAAGGAGTGCCGGATAACGCGCGCGAGCTGGACTTCGGCGACCTGCGCATCAACGCCCAATCCCGCCGCGCGTATGTGAATGACGCGGAGGTCGAGCTGAAAAACAAAGAATACGAGCTGCTGTATTTTCTCGCGTCCAACGCCGAGATCGTGTTCAGCAAGGAACACATCTATGAGCGGATATGGGGGATGGACGCCTACGGCGATACAAAGACCGTCGCCGTGCATATAGGCCGGCTGCGCGAAAAGATCGAAAAAGACCCCGCGAGGCCAAAGCATATACAGACGGTGTGGGGCGCCGGGTATCGATTTAAGAAGTAGGTAAAGTAGCCCGGACGGCGCCCGCGAAAAAAGTGTCCGAAAAGCACATTGACAAGTAAAAATTTGTGTGCTATCATACGCGCATGATAGTTACGATACGCTTTCGCGCTCGGATCATCTCAGTATACTTGTTCGACACCTCCTGATCGTTAAAATACATATGCGCTTGCGATTTCTATTTTTCAGCATATTTATTATTAACATTATTATTAACAGGAGGAATTACAGTGGTAAAAGAGCAATTGAACGCACGCTTAGACTATCAGGTGGTAAAGGCAAACAGAAACCAGATCGATTTCATATTCGATAACTTTTGCAAAAATGAGAAGCTCCGAAATGTCGTAATTGGCTTCACAGCCGTCGATTCTCTCGGCGATATCTTGGGGTATTTACTTATCGGGGAAAAAGAGGTGCCGCTGCCGCTGAACGGCGCGGATTGGTGGGTGCATAGATTATTCATCCGTGACGATTTTAGACGGCGGGGGATCGCTTCGGCTATATTGAAAGAAGCGATAAAGCACGCCGGGCAATCGAACATCCGGCACATTACGGGCTCCGCCAACCCGACGCTCAGGGCGCAAAGCTTTTGGTTTAAGCACGGATTTTCCGGGAGTAGATACGGGAAAATACAAGATGACCCGGCGTACCCTTTGGTCTGCGGAAACTATCACCGCATGATTTCCCGGCGTGTCGGCGACGCGGCGGAGGTGAATGAAAAGCCCCGAAGCGGCTATCGGATATCGGAAACGGGCGGCGAACGTCTGGATTCGACTTTTGATAAATTACTGGACAGAAGTATGACGTTTTACAGCGACAAAAGAGCAGGACTTTTCGGCTTGACCGCTATTGACGACGACGGAAACATTCTGGGCGACATAGCGCTGCTTTCCGACGAGCTGGCGGCGCCGTTAGACGGTGAGCAGTGGCACATACCGTATATTTTTGTGAATCCCGAGCACCGGCGTATGGGCATTGCCACAAATTTGCTGCGCGAGACGATAAGGCGCGCGCGGGAAGCGCGCGTATCGCAGATGTTTTGCGCGCAAAACACCTCGGACGCGGAGATCATCGGTTTTTGGGACGCCAATCGCTTCGCTATATTTCATTGGAGTCACGTCGGACCGAATACGCGTGTAGACGCAGCCTTGCACGTGGAAAGTAGTAATATTTTATGCTGATCCTGTCAATAGAATCGTCCTGCGACGAAACGGCCGCCGCCGTGACGCGAAACGGGCGCGAGACGCTTTCCGAGGAAATCTTTTCGCAGGCCGATAAATTTGAGCTTTACGGCGGCGTCGTGCCGGAAATTGCCTCGCGCAATCATTTGGACGCGATAGCGCGCCTCGCCGACGCCGCCGTGAAAAACGCCGGGATATCGAAAAAGGATATCGGCGCCGTCGCTGTGACATATGCGCCGGGGCTTATCGGGGCGCTGCTCGTCGGGCTCGGCTTCGCCAAGGGGCTGTCTCTTGCGCTCGGCGTTCCGCTGATACCGGTGCATCATCTGCGCGGGCATATAGCGTCAAATTATATCGCGTTCCCGGAGCTCGCTCCGCCGTTTTTGGCGCTTGTCGTATCGGGCGGGAACAGCGTCATCGCCGACGTGCGGAGCTATACTGATATGCGAGTGGTCGGAGCGACGCGAGACGACGCGGCGGGGGAGTGCTTTGATAAGGCCGCCCGGGCGCTCGGACTGCCGTATCCGGGCGGGGCTAAGCTTGACGAGCTGGCGCGGACAGGTGACGCCGGGAAATATAAGCTGACGCGTCCCGTGGTCGCCGGGTCGCCGTATGATATGTCGTTTTCCGGGTTGAAAACCGCCGTCGTCAACGCGATACACAATTCGGGGCAGCGGGGCGAGGAGCTCGACCGGGCATCGCTTGCGGCGTCGCTCGTGGCGGCGGCGTCCGATATTCTCGTGCCGCGGGTCATGGCGGCGGCGGCGGAGCTCGGATATGATAAGATAGCCGTCGCGGGCGGCGTCGCCGCCAATTCCCGCATACGCGCCGACCTGAAAAGCGCCGCCGAGGCTGCGGGGAAAACGCTTTTCATCCCGCCGCTTCGTCTGTGCGGGGATAACGCCGCGATGATCGGCTGTCAGGGGTACTACGAATACCTCGCGGGGAATACCGGGAGTATGGAAACGAACGGATACGCGTCGATGGAAATTTAGGGAGAAAACCCCCGCGAAGCTCTGCGAAAAATGTGAGGTGCCCCCGCCGATATGGCGGGGGCACTATATATTGTGCTTACACTACAAGATGTAAACAAGCTGATGTGGGTAAAAAAATATTTAATTTTTTTTACATTTTTGCTTGCAATTCTTCAAATATATGATATCATAGGGGTGAAGTTCATTGAAAGTAATTGAAAGTTACTTAAATCCCATAAATCATACTGAGAGGGGGCGGAAATATGGCCGGAGAGATAATGATCGATAAATACAGGCATAAGCTTGATCAAAAAAGCCGTGTTTCCATACCCGCACAGTTCCGCAAGGTGCTCGGGGACGCTTTTTACCTGACGCTTTCGGACAAAAACTGTTTGGAGGGATACACGGAGGAGGCGTACAAGAAAATCAGTGACGAATTCGACGAGCTCGACCCGGACATAGGGCTTTTCTGGCGGGCCAATTCCGCGCTCTGCGAAATAGACGCGCAGGGCAGAACATTTATCCCGCAGGAGCTGCGCGAGAAAATAAATCTCGGTCAGGACGTGATGCTTGTTGGCAACGGCTCTATGTTCCTGCTTTGGAACACCGATGAGTGGAAGCGCGTCAATGAGGAAAACAGCACGCAGGACAAGTACGCTGAGATGAAAAAGCGTCGGCGTGAGCTGCGCGAGCAGAAACGTGGAACATGAGTCACACATCCGTTCTCCTGCGCGAGGCCGTTGACGGTTTGAACGTCAGGCCGGGCGGGGTATACTTTGACGGTACGCTCGGGCTCGGGGGCCATTCGCTTGAGATATTAAAGCGCGGAGGTACGCTTATAGCCGCGGACCGCGACGCCGGCGCGATAGAAGCCTCGCGTGAACGCCTCAGTGCTTACGCAGAGCGAGTGAGCTTCGTACACGCGAATTTCGGACAAATATCCGAAATATTGCAAAAGCTCGGAGTTGACCGCGCGGACGGCGTTTTATGCGATTTCGGCGTGTCGTCGCCGCAGCTTGATACGGCGGAGCGGGGTTTTTCGTACACGCGCTCCGCGCCGCTCGATATGAGGATGAACGCCGAGGAGCCCCTGACCGCGCGCGACGTCGTAAACGGCTGGGACGAGGAGGAGCTGAGACGGATACTTTACGATTACGGCGAGGAGCGCTACGCCCGCCAAATAGCGTCGGCGATAGTAAAGCGCCGCGCGGCAAGCGCTATCGAGACGACGGACGAGCTTGCGGAGACTGTCCGCTCGGCGATGCCGGGCCGGGCTTTGAGGGAAAAGCAGCACCCGGCGAAGCGGACGTTCCAGGCGGTGCGTATCGCGGTGAACGACGAGCTCGGAGAGATAGAGCGCTTGCTCGCCGCCGTTCCCGGCGTACTGAGCGACGGAGGCCGGGTGGCGCTGATAAGCTTTCACTCGCTTGAGGACAGGGCGGTAAAAACGGCGTTCCGCGATTGGTCGGACGGCTGTGTCTGCCCGAAGGAGCTTCCGAAATGCGTCTGCGGCTTTGTGCCGGTGATGAAAACGGTCACAAAAAAGCCGGTCGTTCCGGGCGAGGCGGAGATAAGCGAAAACCCGCGCGCGAGAAGCGCGAAGCTGAGGATAGCGGAACGGCTGCCGAGGCATACGGCTCGCAAAGGCGAATAAACGATCAAATCAAAGGAGAAATGAAGCTATGGCATCGGCGGCGTTGAAAAACGAAGGTTATATGTACTCGGGAGCAATACGGGCGGAGATACCCGAAGCCGCTCCGGCCGCGCCGAGAGCGGCGGCGGGAGCGGTTGCGAGACCGCGCGAGGCGGCGAGGCCGAGAGTCTCGATGTTTTCCGTGCTCGGCTTCATGTTCATAATCGCGCTTGCCGGGGCTTGTATACTTTCAAATGTAGAGCTTGCGGAGATATCGGCGGACATAACCGGCATCCGAGCCGTGCCGCCGAGGATACGGGCGCAGTCCGGGATAGTCGATAAGCTCAGCGAGCGGCGGGAGGAAAACAGCGCGCTGCGCGTGGACTATGAACGCGCCTTTGATTTGAAAGAGATAGAGCGCTACGCCGTCGAGGAGCTCGGGATGATACGCACGCAAAGCGCCGGGACAAGGCCCGTGGAATCGGCGCCGGAGGACAAGGCCGTGATACCGGCGTCGGAAAGCGCGCCCGGGGGCGCGGCGGGTCTCATAGCAAGGCTTATGGAATACTTCAAATAGTGTGTCCATATAATCTTTAGGAGAACGGAGCGTGAATCGTGCGGTGAAAAAGGTACGGCACAACGGAGAGGAACCGATAGGAGCGGTCATAGGCCGCACATTCATTCTGCTTTTGGTATGCGGCGTCGCCGCGTTTGTGCTGCTTGGGTTCAAGCTGTTTGACGTGCAGGTGCGCCGGCACGGGGAGCTGGAAGAAAAGGCGATAGAGCAGCAGACGCGTGAATCAGCCGTAAAAGCGTCCCGCGGGACGATATACGACTCGGGCGGCAAGGCGCTCGCCGTGTCCGCGACGGCGGAAACGGTGTATATCGACCCGTATATGTTAAAGCTGAACGGTGAGAACGCCGCGGATATTTCGTCGCATCTCTCTGAGTTGCTCGGCGTGGACTATGACAGCCTTATTTCAAAATTTGAAAACACGAAGCAGCGCGGACTTCCCGTAAAGCGTAAGATAGAGGGCGAGGAAGCCGCGTCGGTGAGACGCTATATCTCGGAAAACAAGCTGACGAGCGTCTATCTCGCCGAAGACTCGAAGCGGTATTATCCTCAAAGCTCGCTTGCGAGCAGCGTGATCGGCTTCGTCGGCACGGACAATTACGGCCTTGAGGGGCTGGAAGCGAAATACGACGAATATCTGACCGGCACGGACGGCAGAGTAATAAGGCTGAAAAACGTCGCCGGGACGGATATGCTGTTTTCCGACTACGAAAACTATTTCGACGCCGAAAACGGCTGCGATATCACGCTCACGATCGATTCTACTATACAATATTATCTCGAAAAGCACTTAAAGCAGGCCGTCGCCGATTTTGACGCGTCCGGCGGCGCGGCGGCGATAGCGATGGACCCGAAAACGGGCGGAATACTCGGAATGGCAAGCTTGGGCGGCTATGATCTCAACGCGCCCTTTGATATAAGCGAAGAAATTATGGAGTCGATATCGGGGCTTGACGCGGAGGGATACTCGGCGGAGCTCGCGGCGGCAAGACAGCGTCAATGGCGAAACAAGGCGATCTCGGACACCTACGAGCCCGGCTCCGTCTTCAAAATATTCACGCTCGCGATGGCGCTTGAGGAAGGGCTCGTTGACGAAAACTCCACGTTTTACTGCGGCGGCGAGCTTTCCGGGGTGCCCGGACGCACGGGTGCGCCGTACCACTGCTGGAAAGCGGGAGGCCACTTGACGCAGACGCTTTCGGAGGCGGTGCAGAATTCCTGCAACATCGCGTTCATAAATATAGGTCTGCGCGTGGGCGCGGAGACGTTTTACAAATACATCGACGCGTTCGGCTTTTTCGACAAAACGGGCATAGACCTATCGGGCGAATCCGCGAGCATTTGGTGGTCTCCCGAGGTGTTTACGGAGGCGGACAATAAAACGCAGCTCGCGTCCGCGTCGTTCGGGCAGACGTTCAATATCACGCCGATACAGCTTGTCACGGCTGTTTCAGCCGTCGTAAACGGCGGCGATATGTACACGCCGAATATTGTCAAGCGCGTGACGGACGCGGACGGTAACATCGTGCTGAACGTCGAGCCTAAGTCCGTGAGAAAGGTAGTCAGCGAGGAAACGTCGGCGACTGTCAGGGGCATCCTTGAAAACGTGGTGAGCCAGGGCACCGGAAGAAACGCGTATGTAAAGGGCTACCGCGTCGGCGGGAAAACCGGGACGACGACGGATACCGTAAAAGAAGCCGCCGAAGGGATCAAGGAATATAAGGTGTCCTTCTGCGGCGCGGCGCCTATGGACGATCCGCGGCTCGTCGTGCTCGTGATCCTCGACAACCCGTCTGCCGCGAAAGGATACATCAGCGGCGGGAATATGGCCGCGCCGACCGTGGGAAACATTATGTCGGAAGCGCTGCCGTATCTCGGCGTCGCGCCGCAATATACCGAGGAGGAAGCCAAGCAGCTAAACGTCTCCATCCCGAAGCTTCAGGGCAAGACGGAGGCGGAGGCCGCCGCGGCGTTAGAAAAGGCGGGGCTGACGTATAAGACCGTCGGGGACGGCGAGAGCGTCACAGACCAGCTTCCCGCACCGAACGCGTCCGTATCGCCGGGAACAAAGGTCATAATATATATGGGCCAGCCGCGCCCTGACGCGGAAGACGTCTCAGCGCCGAATCTCGCGGGGCTGTCCTACAGCGAAGCCAAGCGCGCGCTGGAAAACGCGGGGCTGTTTATAAGAAGCGTGGGCGTGCCGGCGACGGCCTCCGGAGCCGTCGTGTCCGTGCAGTCGGTCCCGGCGGGGGATACGGTCGCGGCGGGCGCGGTGATAGAGGTCACGCTGATAGATAAAAGTATCCAGGGGCAGTATTGAGGCGATAAATCGGCGTGAAAGCGCGGCAACGAAGTCAAAGCTATATTGAGGTCAAAGCTATATTTAAGAAACGAAGGGAGGCGTCGCGGTGAAGCTTGCGGACATTTTCAGCGGAATAGATTTTACGGATATGCGCGCTCCGGCGGATATGGAGCTCACGGGCATATGCTGTGATTCGCGTCTGGCGACGCCCGGCTGTCTCTTCACGGCAATTCGCGGGACGGCGAGCGACGGGCACGGCTTTATAAAAAAAGCCGTCGAAAACGGCGCCGCCTGCGTTTTATGCGAGACGCCGCCGGATATTGATATCCCGTATGTGACGGCGCTGGACACAAAAACGGCGCTCGCCCTCGCCGCGGCGAATTATTTCGGAAGACCGGCGGACAGACTGAAAATCATCGGCGTCACGGGGACGAACGGAAAAACTACCGTGACGCACCTGATAAAGCAAATGCTCGAAAATCTGACCGGCAGACCTGTCGGGCTGATTGGCTCGATACACGATATGCTCGGCGACGAGATAATTTCGTCGGAGCGCACGACGCCTACGACGCCGGACGCGATAGCTCTGCACGGTCTTTTCGCGAAAATGGCCGCCGGAGGCTGCGAATACGCCGTAATGGAGGTGTCCTCGCACGCGCTGGAGCTCGGGCGCGTCGCGGGGATCACGTTTGAGCTCGGCGTGCTCACAAATCTGACGCAGGATCATCTCGATTTTCACGGCGGTATGGAGGAATACGCGCGCGCGAAAGCGCGGCTTTTCGAGCAGTCCCGTCGCGGCGCCGTGAACGCCGACGACGCCGCGGCGCAAGAGCTTGCGCGAGGCGCGTCATGTGAAATATCTACGTTTTCCGCGAAAAGCGACTCGGCTGACCTTGCCGCGCGGCTTGTGAAGCTTCTGCCCGGAAAGGTTGAATTCTGCGCGCTGATGATAGGGGAGCTCGAACGGACCGAGCTGAATATTCCCGGTATGTTCTCGGTCTACAACGCGCTGGCGGCGATGCTGACCGTGCGGCTGCTCGGCTTCGGGCTGGACGCCGCCGCCGGCGCGCTCGCGCAATGCACGGGCGTAAGAGGGCGGGCGGAAACAGTCCCGACGGGGCGGGATTTTACGGTGCTCATAGATTACGCGCACACGCCTGACGCGCTGAAAAACATAATTGAGGCCGTGCGAGGCTGCGCCGCGGGGCGCGTCGTGACGCTGTTCGGCTGCGGCGGCGACCGCGACAAGACCAAGCGCCCGCTGATGGGCGAAATAGCCGCAAGGCTTTCAGATTTCGTGATAGTCACGTCCGACAACCCGCGCACCGAAGCGCCCGAAGAGATAATAAACCAAATCCTCGGCGGGATGGAGAACACGAAAACGCCCTGCGCCGTCATCGAAAACAGGCGGGAAGCGATATATTGGGCGATCGAAAACGCGGAGCTCGGCGACACGCTGATCCTCGCCGGCAAAGGCCACGAAGCATATCAGGAGATACACGGCGAAAAGCGGAGCTTCGACGAGCGCGAGATAGTAGCCGAGGCTTTAGAGGCTACCGCCGAGGCGATATCTTTAGAGGCCGCCGCCGAGGCGATGAAAGGCAGGTCGGTATGAACACGCTGATTACCGCGTTTGCCATAGCGTTCGCGGCGGCCGCGGCCTCCGTGTTTGTCGCGCTGCCGATCCTGCGGCGGCTGAACGCCGTGCAGCATATAAGGCAGGACGGCCCGGCCAGCCATCTCGCAAAGCAGGGCACGCCGATACTCGGCGGCGTCACATTTATATTCGCCGTCGCCTTAGTCAGCTTCACGGTCGGGCTCCCTAATATAAAGCGGGGGGATTACACGGCGCTGCTGCCGCTGGCGCTCGCCGCCGTTTACGGCGTTATCGGCTTTATCGACGATATTGAAAAGCTCAGGAAGAAACATAACCTCGGCCTCACCGCGTCGCAGAAATTTATATTGCAGCTTGTCATAGCGCTGGCGTTTGTACTGCTCGTGAGGGCCGCCGGGAATTTGACGCCTAATTTATACATCCCATTCGCGAATATAACGGTCCCGCTGCCGGAGCCGGTCTATCTCGCTTTCGCGGCGTTTGTCATCGTCGCCGAAGTCAACGGCGCGAACCTGACGGACGGCGCGGACGGCCTTGCCGCCGGAGTGACGCTGCCGATAGCCGTCTGCTTCGCCGCGATAAGCCTGCTGGGCGGTGCGGCCGGAGGGCTTAAAGCGAGCGGGGCGGGCATATATTCGGCGGCGTTCGCGGGCGGGCTTTTGGGCTTTTTGCTGTTCAATATGCACCCGGCGAAGCTTTTTATGGGCGAGACCGGCGCGCAGTTTATAGGAGGCTCCGTCGCGGCGCTCGCGTTCGTGCTCGATATGCCGCTGATACTTATCACGCTCGGCTTTGTGTATTTCATCGAGGCGCTGTCTGACGTCATACAGGTGGGCTGGTTCAAGCTTTCGCACGGGAAGCGTTTTTTCAGAATGGCCCCGATACACCACCATTTCGAGCTTAGCGGCTGGAGCGAATATAAGCTGTTTTTCGTGTTCACGGGCGTAAGCGCCGCGTTCGCGATCCTATCCTATTTTGGAGTCAGAATGAGGTATTGGGTATGATGCGGTATAGCGCTCAAGAATGCAATACAAGTATTGCGCCGCTCTTTACGCTTTGCGCCGGCGTGGGCGCCGCGCGGGCGCAAACGTAAAACAATCAATGCACAGCGCAAAATACTTATAGCAAGGAGACAGCAAAATGGCAAAGACAATATATGCGGCGGGCCGCGAGCGCCAAGAGCGCATTGATAATGAAGAAGAGTTTGCCCCGCTCGAAAGGCGCGGCCATATGGATATGCCGTTTTTGCTATTAGTGCTGATCCTTTTGACCGTCGGCGTGGTGATGGTGCTTTCCGCGAGCTATGCCAGCGCGTACTATGAGCGCGGGAATCCGACGTATTATTTCACAAGACAGCTCGCTTTTGCGGCGGCGGGGGCGGCGGGAATGATCCTCGTGTCACGGTTCACCGTACAATTTATGCGCCGGTGGTCGATGTGGCTGCTGGCGGGCTCCATAGCTTTGCTTGTGCTCGTACTTATCGTCGCGGAGCCGATACACGGGGTGAGGCGCTGGTTCGATCTTAAAATCACCACGGTGCAGCCGTCGGAAATCGCCAAGGTCGGGATAATAATGTCGTTCTCCGTAATGATGTGCAAATACGGTGAATCGCTGCGCCGGTTCAGGCTGAAAAATTCGGCGTGGAAAGGCTTTCTCAGGGCGGCGGCGCCGTTTGCCGGGGCGCTCGCGGCGACGGTGGCGCTGCTGCTTGTCGAGCCGCACAATTCCGCCGCGATAATCATCGTTGCAATTGCCGCCGTCGTAATGTTTGCCGGCGGGCTCGATTTGAGGCTGTGCGTATTGGCGATAGGCATAGCGGCTCTGGCGGCGGCGTTTGTGATAGGAAAGGCCGAAAGCAGCTACGCGGACGTCGTGGAATCGGGCGGCGGCGCGTATGCGATGCGCAGAATAGTGTTCTGGCTGCATCCGGAGGCCGACCCGACGGACGGGGGATATCAGGTGCTGCAATCGCTGTACGCCGTCGGCTCCGGCGGATTAACGGGCGTCGGGCTCGGGCAGAGCCGCCAGAAATATCTGTATCTGCCCGAAGAGCATAACGACTATATTTTCGCGATAGTCTGCGAGGAGCTCGGCTTTATAGGCGCGGCGCTGATCTTAGCGCTTTTCGCGCTGCTGATAATACGCGGCTTTTGGATAGCGATGCACGCGCGCGGGAAATTTGACGCGCTTGTCGCGGCGGGGATAACGGGGATGCTCGCGATACAGGTGTTTTTGAATATTTCCGTCGTTACGAATCTGCTGCCGTGCACGGGAATATCGCTGCCGTTTTTCAGCTACGGCGGCTCCGCGCTTCTTATGCAGCTTGCGGAAATGGGGATAATCCTCTCAATTTCGCGCGATATGCCGATCACGAGAGCGGGGTAGGCGGCTATGAAGTTTTTGCTTGCAGCCGGAGGAAGCGCCGGACATATCAATCCCGCGATAGCGATAGCGGACGCGCTGCGCCGCGCCTTGCCCGGCTGCGGGATACTGTTCGCCGGCGCGGGGCGAAAGGCCGAGAATAAGCTTGTCCCCGAGGCGGGCTATGAGCTTGTCAACATAGAAATGCGCGGCTTGAAGCGCGGACTGTCGCCGAAGGACATAGGCTATAACGTCAGGGCGGCGGCAATGCTGCTGACGGCCTCGCGCCGCGCGGAGCGGCTGATCGCGTCATACGCGCCGGACGCCGCTATCGGCACGGGCGGATATATATGCTATCCGGTGCTGAAAGCCGCGGCGAAAGCCGGGATACCGACGGCGCTGCACGAATCGAACGCGGAGCCCGGCCTGACGGCGCGGTTGCTGTCCGGCGTCGTGACGCGCGTGTTCACCGCGTTTCCCAAAAGCGCGGAGCAATATAGGCAAGCGGGGTATAAAGACCCCGCGAGAGTGTCCGCGCTCGGGACGCCCGTGAAAGCGAGCTTTTCGGAGTATACGCGAGAGCGCGCGAGAGACGAGCTCGGTATCCGCGCGGACGAAACGGTCGTCGCGTCCTTTTGGGGTTCGCTCGGAGCCTCGGGGATGAACGAGCGTATGAAGGGCTTCATCGCGCGGAATATCCGCGAGCTCGAGGCGGGGCGCGGCTTCCGGCACATTCACGCCGCCGGGAGCGAGCAGGCCGCCGCCGTTTTGAAAGAAGCAGTCCCGCCCGACGGGAAACCGCCGGACTTTATTGATATTCGCGCTTACATTGACGATATGCCGCGGGTAATGGCGAGCGCCGACCTCGTGCTGTGCCGCGCCGGGGGCTCCACG
>JAISAA010000155.1 GCA_031266955.1 Oscillospiraceae bacterium
TTATATAGCCTGACACAGCGCTGTCCTCCATTTAGTAAAAGGTAGTAAAGGTCTGTGATCCTTATTATTACCCGGTTCTGTAATAAATCTGCAATAAACTTGAAATATTTTAACACGAAATTTTCTTTATGGCAAGCTTTTAATGCGAAATATTCTCGGCGGCAGCTTTTTCAGACGCGCGAAGCGCGGGAGGCCCTGCTCCGTTACGCGCTCCGGCTCGCCCTGTATCAGGGGGAGGGCGTAATCAATGAATTCCTGTGTTATGTTGTTCCCGGCGGCGTTGATCCATTCGCGCGGCACCGTTTTTTCGTTATTCGCCGCGGTTTCAAGCGGCTGCGTCACGCATTCGCAGACGTAGTCCGTACCCGGGACGCGGCGGAGGGCTACCATTTTTCCGCTTTCGCCGCCGATCGCCGCGCGCACGGCGAATTCGCCGACGGCGAACGCCTCGTCTATATCGCGCTTTGACGCGAGGTGCGCCCCGCATCGTTGCAGCGTGCTGAGCTCTATCGCCCGGACCTTCGCGCCGGTTTTCCGCTTCACGGCATCCGCCAAAATCGCGGCGAGCCCGCCGAGTTGCGCGTGCATAAAGCCGTCCGACGCCGAAACCTTCGCCTCCGAAACAAAGCCGCCGTCCTTATACCGCACGCCCTCCGAAACCGCGACAAGACATTTTTTCTTTTCGCCGTAAACCGTTTTCACATCCCAGATGAAGCGATCCATATCGAACGGCGTTTCCGGGAGATAGACCAAGTCCGGCGCGGCCCCGGACAGACCGGCGAGCGCCGCCGCCCCCGCAAGCCATCCGGCGTGCCGCCCCATCGTCTCTATTATCGCGACGGAGCCGGTGTCGTATACGCAGTTGTCCTTGTAAAGCTCTGCGACGGACGTTGCGATATACTTCGCCGCCGAGCCGTAGCCGGGCGAATGATCCGTGCCGCACAGGTCGTTGTCTATGGTTTTCGGGATGCCGAGTACGCGGCAGTCGTAGCCTACGGCGGCAAAATACCGGCTGATCTTCGCGCACGTGTCCATCGAATCGTTGCCGCCGTTGTAGAAGAAAAATCGGACGTCGTATTTTTTGAAAACTTCTAATATTTTAACATAGTCCGCGTCGGATTCCTCCGCGTTTTTCAGCTTGTACCGGCAGGAGCCGAGCTCTGACGAGGGCGTGTTCGGCAGCAGGGACAGCTCGTATGGGTCCTCGAGGCGCATATCGTACAGCTTGTAGTTCAATATCCCGACGATGCCGTTCGCCGCGCCGTATACTCCCGTGATTTCCGGGGCGTCAAGCGCCGTTTTTATGACGCCGTAGGCGCTCGCGTTGATCACCGCCGTCGGGCCGCCTGATTGCGCGAAAACGCACGCGCCTGTTTTGGATTCGGACATTGCGAAAACCTTCTTTCATTATCTGTAATTTAATTTTCCGCTTCGCTTATCGGAGCAGGACTACGGCGTGCGCGGCAATTCCCTCGCCGCTGCCGGTGAAGCCCATGCGCTCCTCCGTCGTCGCCTTGACGCTTATCTGTCCGGCGTCGCAGCCGAGAGCGGCGGCAATGCTTTGCCTCATCGGCTCAATATATTCTGCGAGCCGCGGCGTTTGCAGAATTATCGTTATATCGGCGTTGACGAGCTCATACCCCGCCGCGCGGACTTTGCCGTATGCCTCCGCGAGAATTTCGCGGCTGTCCGCGCCGCGCCATTTTTCGTCGCCGTCGGGGAAATGCCGCCCTATATCGCCGAGCGCGGCGGCGCCGAGCAGAGCGTCCGTCAGCGCGTGGAGCGGCGCGTCCGCGTCAGAATGCCCCTCCGGGCCGAAATCGCTTGGTATCTTAACGCCGCAGAGGATCATATCCCGCCCGGCGGCAAGTCTGTGCGCGTCATAGCCGTGTCCTATCCTCATTATGCTCTGCTGCTCCTCTCTTTCCCGGCCCGCCCGGTAAGTATCGCTTCCGCTATTAACATATCCTCCGGCGTCGTGATTTTGATATTCTCATAAGAGCCCTTAGTCAGATGCACGGCGGCGCCGAGCGCCTCAACCGCGGCGCCGTCGTCCGGCGGGCTTTCGCGCCTCCTGACGGCGAGCTCTATCGCGGCCCGTATCAGCTCCGCCGCGAAAACCTGCGGCGTCTGCGCCTCATAGAGCTCCCCGCGCTCCGGCGTGGATATGACAATGCCGCCGTTCGCCCGCTTTATCGTGGCCTTTACGGGCACGGCGGGCGCGGCGGCGCTATATTTTACCGCCTTGGCGACGGCGGCGCCGATGATCTCCTTTGTTACGAGCGGGCGCGCCCCGTCGTGGATCGCGACGAAGCCCGATTTTTTCGACACGGCGAAAAGCCCGGACAGCACCGATTCCGCGCGCGTATTCCCCCCGGCCGTCACCTGTGTCAGCTTTGTGACGCCTCCGTCGCGCGCGAGCTCCGCCGCGCGTTCGATGACGCTCTCCCGCGTCACAAGTATGATCTCAGCTATGACGGGCGATCCTTCAAACGCGCGAAGCGTCCGGAGTATGACGGGCTCGCCGAGCAGCTCCGCGAATATCTTATCGCCGCCGAAGCGCTCAGACGCTCCCGCGGCGACAATTACGGCGGATACGTTTTTCCTTTTCTTGAACAGCAATGAAATCACCAGCCCGAACGCCGCCGTTTGACGTCGCGTTACGCGAACGCCGCGTCTATGCGCAGCTCCACCTCTTCGGAGCTTTTTTTCTGCGACAGCGCTATTTCCGATATGAGTATCTGCTTTGCCGAATGGAGCATTTTCCGCTCTCCCGTGGAAAGCCCTCTTTCGGCGTCGCGCGCCATAAGGCCTTTTACGACGCGCGCGACCTCGAACAAATCGCCGCTTTTAATTTTCAGCATATTCTCACGGTAGCGCCTGTTCCAGTTTGACGTCATATCCGCGTCAAGCTCGTTCATTGAGTTTATAAGCGCTTCCGCCGCCTCCGCCGCGACTATGGGGCGCACCCCGATGGCGTCGCAGTTATCCATCGGGATCATCACGACCATCCCGCCCGTCGGGAGCTTTAATATATAATACCGCTTTACGCAACCGTTGATCTTGCGTTCCTCGATCCCGTCTATCACCCCCGCGCCGTGCAGCGGGTGCGCGATCATATCGCCTATACTGAACATATTTTGACCGACCATTCCTTTCGTTGCGCTGCGCCGCAGCCGCTCCT
>JAISAA010000265.1 GCA_031266955.1 Oscillospiraceae bacterium
TTGTGTCGCTTTAAGGTGAGGGGTCCAGGGGAGAGGGAAATCGAAATCCCTCTCCCCTGGTCGTTCTTTCGCCCCTTTCTTTCGACAAAGAAAGGGGACGCCCGCCGCGCAGGCGAAAAGGACAGTCAAAAAGCCTTTGCCAAAATCCCCTGTCGCGCGCCGCGCGACAAAGGCCCCCCGCCGCGCAGGCGCAAAAGATATAATACACCTCGGGGAACCGGGCGAACACAGTTCGCCCCTACGGTACGGGGAACGGCGGGCCGCCGAGGACGTCGGCCCCTACGGGACGGGGACGGGGGCGAATCAATTATATTCCCGCATTGCGGCGTCGGCGCCGTCTGAAATTATCTTTATCACCGCTTCGGCGGCGCGGGCCGCCGTTTGCTCCATTTCCTCGCGTTCGCGGCCTGTGAACGCGCCGAGCACAAAGTCTATAAGCTCCCCGCCGGGGCCGTCGGGCGAGCCGACGCCGATTTTCAGGCGCGGGAAGCCGTCTCCGCCGCATTTTTCAGAAATGTCGCGCAGGCCGTTGTGTCCGCCGGCGGAGCCGCTTCTGCGTATGCGCAGCTTGCCGGGGGGCAGGGATACGTCGTCGGAGACGACGAGTAGCCGGTCGAGCGGGATTTTATAGAATTTCATCGCCTCGCGCGCCGCCTCACCGGAGAGGTTCATAAACGTCTGCGGCTTTAAGAGCAGTGTTTTTTGTCCGCCGAGCTCGGCCGTCGCCGTCAGCGCCTTGAATTTAAGGCGGTTTATCTTGACGCCGAGCTTATCGGCGAGCGCGTCTCCGACGAGAAAGCCCGCGTTGTGACGCGTGTTCGCGTAGCGGAAGCCCGGATTGCCGAGGAACACGACGATCCACGCTATGCCGGCGGCTTTCCTGAAAAAAAACATTTACCTGAACAGCGTCGATATCGACGTCTCGTCGTGTACGCGCACTATGGCCTCCGCGAAAAGCTCGGCGGCGGTGATGTACTGTATCTTGTCGCATTTCGGCGCGTTTTTCGGGTACGGTATCGTGTCCACAAGGCGCAGTATTTTTATCGGGCTTTCCTCGATGCGCCGTATGGCGGGGTCGGAGAGGACGCCGTGGGACGCGCAGGCGTAAATTTCCTTTGCGCCGCCGTCTTCCTTCAGGGACTTTGCCGCGCCGCACAGCGTTCCCCCCGTATCCACCAAATCGTCGAATATTATGACGTTTTTATCGCGCACGTCGCCGATTATATTCATGACCTCGGATTTGTTGGCCTCAGAGCGCAGCTTGTCCACGATGGCGAGCCCGTAGCCGAGACGCGTGGCGAACACACGCGCGCGCGCCACGGAGCCCACATCGGGCGAGACGACGACGTAGTCGGGATTCTCCTTGCCGAACACGTTGATATAATGCTCTGAGAGCATACGCCCGGCGAACATATTGTCGAGCGGGATATCGAAAAATCCCTGTATCTGCGCGGAGTGCAGGTCCATCGTGAGCACGCGGTCGGCCCCCGCCGTCGTTATCATATTCGCGACGAGCTTGGCGGAGATGGGCGCGCGCGCCTTGTCCTTGCGGTCCTGCCGCGCGTAGCCGAAATACGGGATCACGGCGGTTATGCGCCCGGCGGAGGCGCGGCGGCAGGCGTCTGTCATCACGAGAAGCTCCATAAGATTGTCGTTGACGTGGTTGCAGGTGGACTGGATTATGAACACGTCGGCGCCGCGCAGCGTTTCGTTGATGGAAAGGCACACCTCCCCGTCCGCGAACGCTGACACCTGCGCGTCGCCGAGCTTCACGCCGAGCCGCCGGACTATTGCCTTCGCGAGGGCCCTGTTAGAGTTTCCGGTGAATACTTTGATTTCGCTGCTGTAAGCCATCTTGTTAAATCTCCCTCCCAAAATATAATTGCGTGTTAAAATCGACTGCGGCCATTGCCGCCGGATTGAAATTACGCGCTACGCGCGGAGTGCTGTTCTAACCGCGATAAGTCTCAAAACAAGTCTCAAAAGCTGTAAGGGACTGCGAGCGCCGTATCGCGCCGCGGTCCCTTACATATATTCGCTTACGCCTCCGGCGGCGTTATCAGGACTACGAGCATTTTGCAGGAGTCGGGGCCCTTGTTCACAACGGATTTTTTTGTGCCGGGGCCGCAGTGGTAGGAATCTCCGGGGTAAAGCGTTGTTTTCACCTCGTCGGGGGTGCCGACCTCGCTTTCCAGATACATCTCGCCCTCGGCGATGTAGTAGACCGTTTCCTTCGCGTTCGCGCCGTAGTTGCAGCCGCCGCCGGGCAGGAAGTGTGACATTCCGATTGTGATCCCGCCCTGGTTCACGTCCTTCGGGTCGTGCAGGCGCGTCGTGCGCACGTCGAAGTGCCCCGGCGCTTCGTAATTGTACGCCTCGTCCCGCCGCGTGATTTTGTAGCTCATTTGTTGATCCGCTCCTTATAAATAATATAATTAAATGTGTACGCGTATTTTTTGCGCTGTGCCGTCCGGAGCATTGTAGCACTGTTTTTCGGGGAGTTCAATAGGTTTTTGCCTGAAAGCGTATTTTTCCCCGCCGCGCTCCCCTGTTGTACTGTAATCTCAAGGCTGTGCATATCTCACGGCTTATCCTCATAAATATGAGCAAGCCTATTTTTTATGAGGGGGACGAACGCGTGAATGAGCACAGCATATATGAGGATATCGCGACGCGCACGGGCGGCGATATTTACCTTGGGGTCGTCGGGCCCGTGCGGACGGGAAAATCCACATTTATAAAGCGCTTTATGGAGACGCTCGTGCTCCCGGGCATCGACAACGCGTATATACGAGAGCGGGCGCGCGACGAGCTGCCGCAGTCCGCGTCCGGGCGCACCGTTATGACAGCCGAGCCGAAATTCGTGCCCGAGGAGGCGGCGCGATTGACGCTTGACGGCGCCGCCGACGTTTCCGTAAGGCTCATCGACTGCGTGGGCTATATGGTCCCCGGCGCGGCGGGGCAGTTTGAGGACGGGCGCGAGCGCATGGTGACAACGCCGTGGCTCGACAAGGAGATCCCGCTCGCCGAAGCCGCCGAGCTCGGCACGCGCAAGGTCATCGCGGAGCATTCGACGATCGGCCTCGTCATCACGACGGACGGCACTATCGGCGATATCCCGCGCGAGGATTTTATCGACGCGGAAACGCGCGTCATAAACGAGCTGCGAGCGATCGGCAAGCCGTTCATCATCGTCGTCAACAGCGCAGAGCCCGATTCCGCCGGCGCTCAGGCTCTAAGCGCCGAGCTTGCCGAAAAGCACGCCGTGACGTGCTTGGCAAAAAACGTGCAGAAAATGGACGCGCGCGATATTGCCGCTATACTGAAATCCGTGCTGTACGAATTCCCGATACGCGAGCTCGGCGTGTTCCTGCCCGCGTGGGTGGACGCTTTGCCGTTTGAGCATCCGATAAAAAGCAGCCTGCTCGAGTCCATACGCCGCGCCGCGCCCGGTCTGCTGCGGATACGCGACACCGACGGCGCGCTTTTGACGATCTCAGCCGACGAGAACGTCTCAAACGCGTCAGTGCGCGGCGCCGACCTCGGCAGCGGTACCGTCGCCGTCACGCTGGATGTCCCGCGCGAGCTGTTTTACGGCACGCTCTCCGAGCAGTCCGGCTTCGACGTCCGCGACGACGGAGACCTCATCTCCCTGCTGACGGAGCTGTCCGGAGTGAAGCGGGAATACGACCGCATAGACTCCGCCCTGCGCGACGTGCGCGAGCGCGGCTACGGGATCGTTATGCCGTCGCGCGAGGAACTGCGGCTTGAGGAGCCGGAGATCGTGCGACAGGGCGGACGGTACGGCGTGAAGCTGAAAGCGTCGGCGCCGAGCATCCATATGCTCATGGCGAATATAGAGACCGAGGTATCCCCCGCCGTGGGCGGCGAGCGCTCCAACGAGGACGTTATAAACTTCCTGCTTCAGGAGTTCGAGGGCGACGTCAGTAAGATATGGGAATCGAATATGTTCGGCAAGTCGCTGTACGACATCGCCGGCGAGGGCCTGAACGCGAAAATCAAGAAAATGCCGGAGGAAACGCAGATGAAGCTGCGCGGCACGCTCCAGCGCATAATAAACGAGGGCTCCGGCGGGATCATTTGCATTATATTGTAGACGCGGCAAAACAAATATAAGCACGGGGCACCCGGTTGGGGGCGCCCCGTGCGTTTATACCGGGCGGCTCAACCGGCGGAATTGCCTACATCAACAGCGACGGTGAATTCAGGGACCGCGGCGCCGGCCTTGTCAGTCAGCGCGTTGAAGACGTTGTCGAACAGGTCCTTGTAGCTGATCGTCACCGCGTCCGCCGCCGCGACCTTGTCCGCGAGCCAGCTCTCAAGAGGTATGTCGATTTTGCCGTCTTCGACGATCCCGTTGACCGCGGCCCAGCCGAATTTGTATCGGACGGTGTAATTTGTGCCGTCGATGTTCAGCGTCCAAAAGCAGCCCGTGGGATAATTTTTGTCGAGCTGGCTGTCGGTAAACGTCAGCTCAACGCTCTCCATCTCGGGCGAGAATTCCGCGGACACGGCGGTGTACGGAGCGCCCGTTATTACGATGTCAAAGGCTTGGGTGTTCAAGCCGGCTGCGGCGTCATTCGCCCACGTCTTCCACGTCCACGATCCCGAAGGCGCCGTTCCCGAACCGTCGCTCGTGCCGGACTCGTCGAACGTCCAAGTCAAGCTTTTGCTCTGGTCAAATGACACAATCGGCTCAAACGACAGATAATGCTCGCTGCCTCCGTCCCGAAGTCCTGTTGTATTGCCGTTTTCCATAACCAGCGCCGCGATCAGTCCTTCTCCGTCATATGTGACGGTAAATGTCTCGTATAGATCGCCCCACGCTTTTTCAAAGAAGTTATTCCCGATTCCCGGAGTCAGCGCGATTTTGGCGTGTCCCGCGGCGGGATTTATCGCCGCCGACAATTTTGTCACAGCTGCGGGGACAACGGCAAACTCGCTGAACGCAGCCACCGGATTACCGGAGGCGTCCTTCAATGGCGAGTCGCCCGGAGGAGTATAGCTCACGGTCAATCCCGTAATATCGGATATGGCCGCCGACAATGTAAGCTCAACCATCGACTCATTGAAGACCTCATCCGTTGGAGGAATGATCGAAATCGCGCTCACAGTCCCGCTCCCCGATAAACTAAAGGCCGACGTCGGCGGCGCAGAAGCAATGTTCATCGCCTCGTCAAAACGAATATAGATTTTATTCTTGTCGTTATTTACGAACGCGGAAATCGGCTCAGGCGGCGTTGAGTCGCCCTGCATACCGCCGCCGTCTTTCGCGGCGGTTATCTTTATCACCGACGGATTTTCTGACGTGCCGCCGTTTGCGGCTTTGAGCACGAGCGCAACCTGCACGTCTTGTGAGCTTTTGACCACAGGATCACCTGTCGTAGTAAACACGTGTTCCCCGCCGTCGTCAAGCAGAAGATACGCGCCGCCGTTGGTGTGCGCGAGCGGAGTCGATCCGCCCCACTCCCACTCCACGTATGCGTGACCGTTCAAAACGCTCTGAACGGAGAAAAGCGACTGAAAACCGTTCACGCCGTCGATGACGATAAAGCACTCGACGGGCTGCGCGGGCTCGGATGCGAGCTTCGCTTTTACCTCGATATGCCCTCCCTCGAGGACGCGGACCTGCGGGTATCCGGGCGCAAATCGCGCGTCGCCGACCTCTTTTTCGTAGTCGGCAATGCCCTTGTTGCGTAAAAGCAGCTCAAACATCTTTTTCGCCGTCCGGCCGCCGTAGGAGAGCGTGGCGGTCAGCTTTACGGGCGCGTCAGCCTTGCCGGTATCCGGGCGCGTGACGGCGCCTGCCGCGGATATGCCGGGGGCGGCGTCAGCCAGAACGGACAGGGCCGGCAGAGCCAGCGGTAAAACGGCGCCCGTCCGCTTCGCGTTAAAGCTCAGCGGATAGAGCTCGGGCTCAGTCTCCGACATCCACGCGACCGAGACCCCCGCGATCGACGCGGGGAGACTGAGATCTGATATTATCGCTTCTTCATATTTGTTGCCGCCTTTTATGCTGTCAAACGTCAGCGCGGCCTGCGCCGCGTCAATATCAGGCGCCGAGCCGCCGGAATAACCTCCGCCGCCACCGCCCGACGAGCTTGACGACGAGCCCGACGTCGTGCTCGACTTGCCGGGGTCTACCTTGCCTGTGGAGGTCGTGACCGATCCTGCGCCGGAGTCAACAGTGACCTTCGTGCCGCTCGTCTTGACCTCGACGCCGGTTTTTGCGTCCTCGGTCACCGTAACAGCCGTGACCTTGCCAGCGCCGCTGAGCTTGACGTCGGAGGCTTCAATTGTCGCCGCCGTCACTGTCGCGCCGGAGGTTACCGTAATCGTAGCCTTAGTCCCTACCGCGAGAGCTTCGACTTTCGCGGAGATCGTTACCGTCGCGGCTGCCGCCGTCGTCACGTCGGTGAACTCGCCCGTCGCGGAGACCTGCGTTTTGGGCGCTATCGTTACCTTTGATATCGCGGCGTTGTTTGTCGTCGCAACGGTCGCCTTACTTTCGGCGGATATCGTCACTGTTCCGACAACTGCGTCCGCGCTCTCCACGACGAAGCGCGCAGCTTGGCCGAACGTCTTTGCGATAGTGACATTCAGGATATTGCTCTTGCCCTTGACGTGAATTGAGTTCACTCCGCCGCCGAAGATGACGAGGCGGCCGTTTACCGTCACTCCGTCAAGCGTAATGTCGCCGTCACCTACGCCCTGCGCGATGATGAGGTCGCCCTCTATCACGCCTTCCGTGAGCGTGACGCCGCCCTTGTTGAGAATCACGCTCTTGGCTGATTCGGCTGCTTTGCTTTCCTTGACTATGTCAGTCACGGCATTGTCCAGCGCTTGCATTATTTGCGCGCGGCTGAATGCGTCTGACGGCATAAGCTCGCCGTAGTCATTGCCGTTGAAGATGCCCGCTCTGCCGAGCGCGGCTGCGTAGGGCTTGTACTCGGACGAGATGGCGTAGTCGTCAGAGAACTTTGACGCTCCGGATACTGGAGAGATGCCGAAAGCTTTAGCGACGATTTTCGCCGCGAGCTCGCGCGTCAAGGGAAGCGCAGCTTCACTTGCTTCGATAGCTCCCGCCGCGACTGCTTTACGCACGGCTTCCTCGCCCCACGTGCTCGTGTAGCCGGAAAGCGAGCCGGTGTAGCTCTCCGTATACCCAAACGTATTTACGAGTATTTGGGCGAGCTGCGTCACGTCGAGCTCTCCGTCGGGGTCGAATGTGCCGAGGTCGTTGCCGTGGAGCACGTCGTAGGCGCTCCATTTCTCGATGGCCGTTTCTCCCCAGTGTCCCGAGATGTCGGGATACGCGGGGGCCGCCGTTGCCGTTATCGCTATGCC
>JAISAA010000167.1 GCA_031266955.1 Oscillospiraceae bacterium
CCCGTAGGGGCGCAGCACGCTGCGCCCTCGTCATATCACGATATCACGCAAACGGCGGGAGGGCGCAGCGTGCTGCGCCCCTACGGGATGGCGTCTGTCGCGCCGCGCCTTATCTCCTCCGCCGACGGATATTCCAACGACTCCCCCGCCCGCCTGTCGGCGAGAACGAGCGCCGTGTAAACGCGCATCTCGTCCTTACGTATCACGCTTTTGTATTTTTTGACCTCGTATATCAGATGCCGCGCCGCGAGCTCGTCGGTTTCGTGCTCGCGGCGCGCATCCTCAAAAAGCTCTTTGCAGGTGAGGAACGGGATAAGCGTCATCGCGGCGCTCTCCTTAGGGAACAGCTCCAGCAGCAGCGCTTGCAGCTTTTCGCGCTGCGCTGTGCCGTAGGGGAACGCCCATTTTTCATAGGCCTCCGCCTCGGCTTCCTGTTCCCGCTTGCTTTTCCAACTGAAAATCCGTGTTTGACCGAGCATTTCTAATAAAACTCCTTTTGACTTACACGTGCGTGCGCGCACGGGGTACGCGCATTCGCGCGACGTCGCGCCTCTGGCGCGGTTATATTGAAACGTCCGCGAGTTTCGCGGCGGCGTTAAGCGCCGTCGTCCTCGCGCGTTTCGCTGTTCTCTTCGCCGGAATAATATTTCGGCGAGAAAGCGCCGGCCTTCAGCTTTTTGATAAGCTCGGCGGCGGTGAGCGCGATTATCGCGACGGCGAGGACCGCCATGACCGCCACCACGGCGAGCTGCCCGATATTGCCCGCCGAAAAATCGTCGGAGCGGATCGCGCTCACCATATAATATATCAGCAGCGCAACGCCTATCCCCCGCATCGCCATATTTGAAAGCGCACGGGGGGCGGAGGCGCGCGTTTTTTTCGTCCTTTTCATCCGTTGGCCGCTCCTTTCCGTCCAGTATAAGCTCCCCAGATTTTATATCAGAAAGCCGCAAATAGCAAGAGGCATAAATTTTTTTCGTCGGAAAATGCCCGAATCCCCGATATAAAATCGCCGTCTCATAGATATTTTGACTAAAGAATTAAGAAATTTTTAATTTTTATTTGACAAAAAAACATATTGGCGTTATACTGACGCCAATGCGCCGAAGCGCCCTGTTATATAACAGGGCCCGCCCCTGCGGGCGCGTGAATAATTCTTCTATTAAAGTTAAAGTGAGGACGGGCGATGGATCAATATCTTGAATTCTCGGGCATCAGCAAATCGTATCCCGGCGTGAAAGCGCTCAGCGAGATCAGCTTTCGCGCGGAAGGGGGCAAGGTGCTCGCGCTGCTCGGCGAAAACGGCGCCGGCAAAAGCACTCTGCTGAAAATCATGAGCGGGGACCAGCGCGCCGACGAGGGCGCGGTCAGCCTGAACGGCGAAACGGTCATCCTATCTTCCCCCGCGCAGGCGATCAAGGCCGGCATAAGCGTCATTTATCAGGAAAGACAGCTTATACCGTCGATGAGCGTTATGGAAAACATCTTTCTCGGCGCGCCTCCCGTGAAGCACGGGCTGATCGACTACAAACGTCTCCGGGCCGACACGCAGGAGATCATCGACAAGTTCAAGCTTCCGATCGATCCCGAAACGCCCGTTATGTTCCTGTCCATCGCCTATCAGCAGATGGTGGAAATAATGAAGGCGTACAGGCGCAATTCCACGGTCATAGCGTTCGACGAACCGACGGCGCCTCTCACCGACACGGAAATAACAATCCTCTTCGACCTCATCCGTCAATTGAAGGCGGAGGGCAAGATCGTCGTCTACGTGTCCCACCGTATGAAGGAGATATTTGAGGTCACGGATGAAATAGTCGTGCTAAAGGACGGCCAATTCGTCACGCGCCTCGTCACGTCGGAGACGAACGAGCAGGCCCTCATCTCCGCGATGGTCGGGCGCGACATCGGCGATACTTACGCGAACCTCAGCCGCAACGAAAAATACGGCGATACGCTGCTCGAGGTCTCGGGGCTCACGACAAGCGCTATTACGGACGTAAGCTTTTCTCTGCGCCGCGGAGAGGTCCTCGGCTTCGCCGGGCTCGTCGGCTCCGGCCGCACGGAGGTCATGCGCGCGATTTTCGGCGCGGATGTCGTGACCGCCGGGGAAATCAAGCTCGACGGCGAGACCGTGTCCTTCTCCTCCCCGCGCGATGCTATCGACAAGGGCATAGCGCTGTGCCCGGAGGACCGCAAAGAGCAGGGCCTCGTGCTCTACCGCTCCATAGAGGACAACGTGTGTATGCCCGTGCTCTCAAAGCTCAAAAAAGGGCCTTTCCTCGACACAAAGGCTCTTGAGAAAACGACCCGGAACGCCGTTGACCGCTACGATATCAAGACACCGACGGTGGACAAGATCGTCGCGGAGCTTTCCGGCGGCAACCAGCAGAAGGTGATTTTAGGCCGCTGGACGAACGACAAAATGGACACGAAAATTCTGATCCTCGACGAGCCCACAAAGGGCATCGACGTCGGCACAAAGGCCGAAATATATCAGATGGTCTGCGACCTCGCTAAACAGGGCCTCGGCGTGATATTCATATCCAGCGAGCTCACGGAGGTCATAAACGTCGCCGACAGGATATTTGTTATGCACGACGGCAGGATCATGGGCAATATGACGCGCGAAGAGGCGACGGAGGAAAACGTCCTCGCCCTCGCCATGGCGGAATAGGAGGCAGTATGGAAAAGCAAAGAGTATCCCAGCTACAACGGATCGTGCGGTCGAAAGCGTTTACGCTGTTCGTGCTGCTTGCGGTTCTTATCCTCGGCTTCGGGTTTTTATCGCCCGTCATCAAGCGCGGCGCAGTCTTCTTTCAGGCGAACACGCTGAAAACAACGCTTCAGGATCTTTCGATACCGGCGTTTCTCGCGATCGGCGCGGGTTGCCTTATGGTCTCGGGCTCTCTTGACTTCTCGCAGGCGCGCGTCGGCGCGTTCGCCGGCATCATCGTCGCCGCGGGGGTACAGTGGTGGGGGCTCAGCTGGTACGTCGCCGTCATTCTCGCGCTCGCGCTGTCCGCGGGTATCGGGCTTATCAACGCCATATTGGTGAACGAGCTCAAATTTCAGCCGTTCATAGCGACGATGGCGATGTCGAGCATCATATACGCCGTTATGTATCTCGCGGCGACGGACAAGACGTCGCAGGTTCAGTCAACTATCAACTTCACAAGCCCCGGGCTCTCTAAGGTCATAAGCTGGAGCGTCACGCTCGGAGGCCTCGAGCTTCCGGGGACCGTTCTTCTCCTGATCGTAGCGTTCATCGTATACGGCCTGGTGCTTTCCAAGACGCGGTTCGGGCGCCAGCTCTACCTGCTCGGCGGAAACGCTACGGCGGCGCGCCTTTCTGGTATCAACGCGAAGAAAACGTCGTATTTCCTGTTCATAAACTGCTCCATCCTGTCGGGGCTCGCCGGGATCATCTACACGGGGCGCAGCAATCAGGGAAGCCTGCTCGCGCTGGCGAACGACCAGTTCACGGGGATGACGGCTGCGATACTCGGCGGCATATCGTTCGGCGGCGGCTCGGGCGGTATGGGCGGCGCGTTCCTCGGCTTGCTTGTCATCAAGACGTTCTCAAAGGGTCTCGCGATCATCAACGTCAATACTTATCTCACAAACGTGCTTTCCGGGGCACTGCTGCTCGCCGCGCTGACGCTCGATTATTTCTCGCAGCGCCGTCAGATGAAACGTATCGGAATATAGGCTATAGGAGGAAAAAAATATGCCGAAACAATCATTTATCAAAAAGACGATCCAGTCCAAGCCGTTTCTTCTTCTCGTTATCACAGCCGCCGTGCTTGTTCTCACCGCCATTGTCAAGCCCGTCGCTTTCAGTCTCGCGAACGGACGCGAGCTGCTTCAGCGGCTGAGCTATTCTCTCGTTTTCCTCTGCGGCGTGTCGATGCTTCTCATTTCCGGCGGCATAGACTTCGGCCTTTCGAGTATGGCGAGCGCCGCTACGGTCGTGTTCGCGCAGCTCGTGAAGCTGAAAATGCCGTGGGGCGGGGCGGCCGTCATCGCGCTCGCTTTCGGCGCCGTCGCGGGGCTTATCAACGCGTTCCTTGTCAACAAGCTGAATATGATGAGCTTTATCGCGACGATCGGTATGTCGAGCGTTTGGGCGGGCTTTGCCGCGTGGTATACGCGCGGTATGCAGATATCCGTGGTGTCGGCGACGTTCAACAAAATCTCTAAAATATATGTCGGACAACTCGTTCCGCTTGTGTTCATAATCGGCGCGGCGCTCGTCGTCATATACAGCCTTGTGCTCAAGCACACAAAATTCGGGCGAAGTATACTCGTCATAGGCGGGAATCAGGCCGCGGCGCGGCTCGCCGGGCTTAAACCCAAGCTCGTTTCGAGCCTGCTGTTCGTGAACGCGTCTGTTCTCGGCGTCATCGGCGGACTTATCTTCGCGTCGCAGCAAAAGGCGGGAGGCCCCGCGCTTCTCACTACTACCGCGCCGGAAATGACGGCGCTTACGGCCTCGATCCTCGGCGGCGTCGCGTTCTCCGGCGGCTCGGGAAGCCTTTTCGGGGCGTTCGCCGGAGTGATCCTTATCCAGGTGCTGGCGTACGCGCTTCAGGTCATGATCCCGACGCTTACGTGGGTGCAGCTTTTTGTCAACGGTATGCTCCTCGTCGTCGCGCTTACGGTCGATGGTATAACGATGCAGCGGCGGCTCCGCAAGCTCGGCATCAAGTCGTCGGGCGGCGGAATGATCATGCCCGGCGCCCGCTGAGCTGAGCTCGCGGCACCCCCTAATTATGTTTTCTGCCGCGGGCGTGGGCGCGCATACGTCCGCGGAAGAAATATCGCACCACCCCAAAAACTATATTTTATATTGGAGGACCTAAAATGAAAAAGCTAACCTCGCTGCTTCTCGCGTTCTGTCTGCTCTTCACGATCGCCGCGCTTGCCGCGTGCGGCCCGGCGGAGCCGACCGATGACCGCCCCGAGTATGTTGAACAGGAAAAAGACGTTACCAAGGAATGGCCGGACGAGCCGGGCTTCTTCGACCCGACTTATGACTATTCGGTCAAAGGCGCGGAGTTCGCCAAAGACGGTGAAAAACTGCAAATCGGCTATGTCGTTTCCGCCGCGAACTTCCTTTACGACGAATTCGACCGCGCGTTCAGATCCTGGGCGTCCCGTATGAACATTGAGTACACGGGTATGTACGTGCCGACGGGCGCCAGCATCGACGAAATTCTTTCCACGATCGAAACCTACGCGGCGCAGGGCTATGACGGCGTCCTGCTCGACGTCGACTCCAACTCGTATTTGACGGTCTCCGAGAAGTGCGACTCCGTCGGGCTTCCCTGGATAAGCTGTATGTCGCAACCCCGCAACGCCGGCGCGACGTACGCTTACGGCGACACATTTGTGAACGGCGAGCTTCTCGGCTCCTCGGCGGGCTTCGACAACTATCAGGTCGGGCGCTGGATGATCGACAAGCTGGAATCCTGGCGGCTTGAAAACTATCCGGACGTCCCGCTTGACCGCGTAAAAGTGATCGCCACGGACTTCTCGCTCGCCGCCCCGCTCCACGAGCGCGTGCTCGGCGCTGAAATGGCTTGGGCTGATATTCATCCGGAATTCGGCGCCTACAATCCGTCGAACCAATCGAACCCGTCAAACTTCATAATCACCGACCTCGCCGGTATCGACCAGGCCAGCGCGCAGACCGGCGTCACACAGATGCTGACTGAGCACGCCGCGACCACCGACGTGTGGCTCGTTTACGGCCTGTTCGACGACCTCGCGATCGGTTCCGCCAACGCTATCGAGGCGCAGGGCTTTGACGACAACGCCTGCGTCGTCACCTTCGGCGGCTCGAGCCTCATAGAGCAGTGGGACAGCGGGATCGAATCGTCCGCGCGCTACGCGATGTTCAC
>JAISAA010000279.1 GCA_031266955.1 Oscillospiraceae bacterium
TAATGCCGGCGTAGGAAACATATCGTTGCTTTGCGCCGTGCCACGCCGTTTTTTCGTGGGTATTCGGCGCGTTTTTGTGTTATTCGGACGGGAAATATCTACATATCAGGAGGAAAAAAATAATGAAATCACCGTCAGAAATGTCACGCGCGCGAATTCTCGCGGAGTGCGCCCTAATGGTCGCGATGTCCGTGGTACTGTCTATGCTTCCGAGCGTATCGCTGCCGTTCGGGGGCTCGGTATCTTGGTTTTCAACACTGCCGGTAATTGCCGTCAGTCTGCGGCACGGTGTAAGGTGGGGCATTCTCGCAGCGCTGGTTTACAGCATTACACAGCTTCTGCTCGGTATGGCGAACGTCGCGGCCGTGCCCGCGGGAACTGCGGGCGCGATGGTTTTATGCGCGTTGCTCGACTATGTGATAGCGTATTCGGCGCTCGGGCTGACCGGCGCCGTCGCCCGCGGGCTCGGGAGGGGAGCCGTCGGCGTCGCCGCGGGGATAGCGTTTACGGGAGCTATACGTTTGCTGTGCAGCTTCCTGTCGGGCGTGCTCATATGGGGGGCTTACGCGCCGGAGGGCACAAGCGTCTGGGCGTATTCGCTCGGATATAACGCGTCGTGGTGCGTACCGGACGTTCTCATAACGCTCATCGGCGCGGTATTGCTCTCGCGCGTGCGGAGCCTTTCCCTTGTGGGACAGTCCGCCGCGCGCCGAGGGCGCGCGGACGTGTGATTTAACGTGCGTGTGCGCACGGGGCACGCGCCAAAGGCGCGACAAGACCGCGGGCGCAACAATCAAAAACCTCCTTCATTTCAATCTTGCAAATTTTCGCGCGGTATGTTACACTCGGCGAAGGATTTTTCGCAAATTTTGAGCAAAGGAGTTCTTATCTTGCCGGATTTCAAAAAAGTGCTCGCGGCGAACCGCGGGGAGATCGCTATCAGAATTTTCAGGGCGTGCTTTGATTTAGGGCTGGGCACGGTGGCTATGTATTCAAACGAGGATACGTTCGGACTGTTCCGAACCGTCGCGGACGAGGCGTATATGATAGGCCGGAACCAGAGCCCTCTCGGCGCGTACCTTGACATACCGTCCATTATCGACTTGGCGCGCCATCATCACGTGGACGCCATACATCCCGGCTACGGCTTTTTATCCGAAAACCCGGACTTCGCCCGCGCGTGTGAGGCGGCGCATATCAAATTCATCGGCCCGCCGTCGGACGTTATGGCGAAGATGGGCGATAAGCTTTCGGCAAAGGCCATCGCTGTGCAATGCGGCGTGCCGGTCATTCCGGGCGACAAGACGCCGCTGGCGAGCGCCGAGGACGCCGTCGCGAAAGCGCGGGAATACGGCTTCCCCGTGATATTAAAGGCGGCGGCCGGCGGCGGCGGTCGCGGTATGCGCCGCTGCGACAGCGAAGCTGACGTGACGCGAGAATTCGCGCTTGTCAAAAGCGAGGCGCAGAAGGCTTTCGGGAACGACGATATTTTCATAGAAAAATTTCTTGTAGAGCCAAAGCACATAGAAATACAGATACTCGCCGACGAGCACGGAAACGTGCTCCACCTCGGCGAGCGCGACTGTTCGCTCCAGCGCAGGTATCAAAAGGTCGTCGAATTCGCCCCGGCGTTCTCCGTGCCGAAGGAGACCCGCGAAAAACTGTGCGCGGACGCCGTCAAGATCGCAAAATCGGTCGGTTACATAAACGCCGGAACGGTCGAATTCCTCGTCGATAAGGACGGCGGGTACTATTTTATAGAGATGAATCCGCGTATCCAGGTCGAGCACACCGTAACGGAGCAGGTCGCGGGGATAGACCTTGTGCGGGCGCAGATACTGATAGCGGAGGGGCATCCGCTTTCGCATCCCGAGATCGGGCTCCGCTCGCAGGACGATTTGCATATGCGCGGCTTTGCCGTGCAGTGCCGCGTCACGACGGAGGACCCGGCGAACAATTTCGCGCCCGACACGGGCAAGATCACAAGCTACCGCTCCGGAGGCGGCTTCGGAGTGCGGCTTGACGGCGGAAACGCCGCGGCGGGCTCCACGATCTCGCCGTATTACGATTCGCTGCTCGTAAAAGTGACGGTCTGGGACAATACGTTCGAGGGCGTCGCCAAGCGCGCGGCGCGGGCGATAAACGAGCTGCACATACGCGGCGTCAAGACAAATATCCCGTTTGTCACGAACATTTTGCACCATCCCGTGTTTTTGTCCGGCGACTGCCACACAAAATTTATCGACGACACGCCGGAGCTTTTCGAGTTCACGGGCTCACGCGACCGCGCGACGCGGCTTTTGAAGTACATCGCGAATATTCAGGTCAAGTCCCCGGACGCGCGCCGCGCGCAATACGACGAGCCGCGCTATCCCGCGCCGTCCACCGCGCCCAAGGCGGGACTAAAGCAGCTTTTCGACAAAGACGGACCGGACGCCGTGAAGCGATGGGTCTTGGATCAGAAAAAGCTGCTGATTTCAGACACTACGATGCGCGACGCGCATCAATCCTTGTTCGGAACGCGTATGCGCACGCGCGATATGCTCGACTGCGCGGAGGGCGCCGCGGATATTTTGGCCGACTGCTTTTCGCTTGAAATGTGGGGTGGCGCGACGTTTGACGTGGCGTACAGGTTCCTGCACGAGTCGCCATGGGAGCGGCTGGACGCGCTGAGAAAAAAAATACCGAACATACTGTTTCAAATGCTGCTGCGCGGCTCGAACACCGTCGGGTATACGAACTATCCGGACAATCTCGTGCGCGCGTTCGTAAAAGAATCGGCGCGGAGCGGGATCGACGTGTTTCGCGTTTTCGACTCGCTGAACTGGATCCCCGGTATGGAGATAGCGATGGACGAGGTGCTCAAGCAGGGCAAGCTGCTTGAAGCCGCCGTCTGCTACACGGGCGATATTTTGGACGAAAAGCGGGATAAGTACACGCTTAAATACTACGTCGATATGGCGAAGGAGCTTGAGCGCCGCGGGGCGCATACGCTCGCGATAAAGGATATGTCCGGGCTGCTGAAGCCTTACGCGGCAAAAAAACTCGTCCGGGCGCTGAAACAGGAGATCGGCATCCCGGTGCACCTGCACACGCACGACACCTCGGGGAACCAGATCGCGGCGTACTTGCTGGCCGCGGAAGCGGGCGTAGATATAGTGGACACGGCGATCCCGGCGCTTTCGTCGCTGACCTCGCAGCCGCCGATGAGCTCTCTCGTCGCGGCGCTCGACGGAACGGAACGCGACACGGGCTTTAATTTAGATCGCTTGCAGGAGCTCGACAATTACTGGGCGGACGTCCGTTCCCGTTACGGCGCGTTCGATTCCGGGCTCAGCAATCCGATGACGGAGATTTACCGCTTTGAAATACCGGGCGGCCAGTACACAAATTTACAGCCGCAGGTCGTCTCCCTCGGACTCGGGGACAGGTTTGAGGAAGTAAAGGAAATGTACAAGACCGTAAACGATATGCTCGGGGA
>JAISAA010000294.1 GCA_031266955.1 Oscillospiraceae bacterium
GTGAGCAGATACGTGACGGCGAGCTGCGTGCTGTACGCCTTCGTCGAGGCCACGCATATCTCCGGACCCGCCCATGTGTACAGCACCCAGTCTGATTCGCGCGCTAACACGCTGCCGACGGCGTTCACTATTGACAGCACCCGCGCGCCGAGCCGCTTTGCCTCGCGCAGCGCCGCGATGGTGTCCGTCGTCTCGCCGGACTGGCTTATGCAAAGGACGAGCGTCGTGCCGTCTATTATCGGCTCGGAGTACCTGAATTCGGAGGCCATCACGGCTTCCGACGGGATCTTGGCGTACTTTTCAAAATTGTGCTTCGCAGCGGCGCCGACGTACGACGCCGTGCCGCAGCCGACTATGTAGATCTTGGATATATTTTTTATATAATCGTCCGGAATGTCCACATCGCCGAGCGTGACGCGCCCGCCGGACACGCGCGGCGAGACGGTCTTGCGCAGCGCCTCGGGCTGCTCTAATATTTCCTTTATCATGAAGTGCGCGTACCCGCCCTTTTCCGCGGCGGACGCGTCCCAGTCCACGTGTTCGGGCGTCTTTGCGATCTCCTCCAGGTCGCCGTTGTACACCGTGACGCCGCCGGCGGACACCACGGCGATCTCGTCGTCATCGAGCCTTGCGACTTCGCGCGTGTGCGTTATGAGCGCGGCCACGTCGGACGCTATGTAGTTGCACCCGTCGCCGAAGCCGAGCACGAGCGGGCTCTCCTTGCGCGTTGCGATTATTGCGTCGGGGCGATCCTCGCACAGTATGCCGAGAGCGTACGAGCCCTCCATCCGCCGCGCCGCCTGCGCCACGGCGCGCACGATGTCGCCGTGCTTATTGTAGTAGTGCTGTATGAGGTTTACGGCGACCTCCGTATCCGTCTCGCTGTTGAACGCGAAGCCTTTCGACACGAGATACTCGCGCAGCTTCGCGTAGTTTTCGATTATGCCGTTGTGTACGACGGCTATTTTGCCGCCGTCGCTGATGTGCGGGTGCGCGTTCTCGTCCGTGGGGCGCCCGTGCGTGGCCCAGCGCGTGTGGCCTATGCCCACGTGTCCCGGCAGCAGCAGCCCGTCCTCCACTATATCGCACAGCGCCTTCACATAGCCCGCCGCCTTGGCGACCGTCAGCCCTCCGTTGCCGCACACGGCGACGCCCGCGGAGTCGTACCCCCTGTATTCGAGCTTGCGCAGCCCGTCGAGCATGATGGGGACCGCCTCGTCCGCTCCTGCGTATCCAACTATTCCGCACATAATGCGTTACCGCCTTTCCTTTTTGAAGTGAATCACTATTATACCGGCATGGGATATTCCCCGGTGAAGCAGGCCTCGCAGAACGAGCACGCGGAGTCCGGGGCTATCCTTCGCATACTCTCCACGCTCAGGAAGCCGAGACTGTCGGCGTCGATTATTGCGCAAATTTCGTCCGTCGTGTGATGCGCGGCGATCAGATGCTCTTTGTCCGGTATGTCCGTGCCGAAATAACACGGGCTGATGAATTTCGGCGCGGCGATGAGCATATGTACCTCTCTCGCGCCGGCGTGTCTCAGCAGGCGGACTATCTGATTCGTCGTCGTGCCGCGGACAATGCTGTCCTCTATGACAATGACGCGCTTGTCTTCCACGGTGGCGCGGAGCGGGTTCAGCTTGAGCTTTACGGCCCTCTCGCGGCTGCTCTGCCCCGGCGTTATAAACGTGCGCCCGATATAGCGGTTTTTGATAAAACCGTCGTTATACGGCAGTCCGGATTCTATAGCGTAGCCCTTCGCCGCGACGAGCCCGGAATCCGGCACGCCCACGACGACGTCGGCGTCCGCCGGATATTCCCGCGCGAGATACCTCCCCGCGAGAAGCCGCGCGCCGTAGACGCTCTGACAGTCGATAACGCTGTCGGGCCGCGCGAAATACAGGTGCTCAAATACGCAAAGGCTCGATTTCGGCAGGGCGGGCATACGTATGCTGTGCAGCTCGCCCTCGTATATCCAGACGACCTCGCCCGGCAGCACGTCGCGCAAAAACTCCGCGCCCACGGCGTCGAGCGCGCAGGTCTCGGACGCGAACACGTAGCCGTCGCCCCGCGTCCCGATACAAAGCGGGCGGAAGCCCCGGGGATCGCGCGCGGCAAGCAGCTTTCGCGAGGACATCACGACTAAGGAATACGCGCCTATGAGGTGCGGCATCGCCGCGATGACGGCGTCCTGTATGCTGTCGCAGCGCAGGCGTTCCTGGGCTATGATGTACGCGATTATCTCCGAATCCGTCGTAGTGTGGAATATCGCGCCCTTGTACTCGTATTCGGCGCGCAGAGCGTCGGTGTTTACAAGGTTTCCGTTGTGCGCGACGGCGAGCGAGCCCTTTACGTATTTGAGAGTGAGAGGCTGCGCGTTCTCGCGCCCGCCGCCGCCCGTTGTGGAGTAGCGGACGTGACCTATCGCCATCGTACCCTCGAGCGCGTCGAGCTCGGCCTCTGAAAACACGTCTCCGACGAGTCCGGAATCCTTGTGGCACGACAGCTCGCGCTCGTTCACCGCCGCGATGCCGCAGGCCTCCTGTCCGCGGTGCTGCAACGCGAAAAGACCGTGATATACGGACCGCGCGCAGCCTCCCCGCGCGTCATAGACGCCGAATACGCCGCATTCCTCGTGTACGCCCATTAAAAAAACCGCCTGTCATAAAAAATTATGCGTGTGATAATAAATCATTCCGAAAAGCGAAATAATACCGGAAAACGAGTAAATACTAAAAGTCTCGGGGGGTAGATACGTGGCAATATCCATAATCCGCACTCTTATACTTTACATCGTGATGGTCGCGTCGATGAGAATCATGGGCAAGCGCCAGCTTGGAGAGCTTGAGCCGGCGGAGCTTGTCGTCGCCGTGCTGATATCGGACCTCGCGGCCAATCCGTTGCAGGACATCGGTACGCCGCTGATCTATGGGCTCGCGCCCGTGATAACGCTGCTGTTCTGCGAGGTAATGCTGTCCGCCGCCGTGCTGAGGTCCCGCAAGCTTCGGCTTATCATTGCGGGCAGCCCGAGCGCGATAATACAAAACGGCAAGCTCGACCGCGCCGAGATGAGAAAGAGCCGCTATACGACGGACGAGCTTATGGAGCGCCTGCGCAAGGAAGGTATCGCCGACATTTCCGCCGTCAAGCTCGCGGTGCTGGAAACGGACGGGACGCTTTCCGTCGTGCTGTTCGCGGAGCGCGCGCCCCTGACGGCAAAATCGCTCAGCGTAACCATAGAGGAGCCGGACGTACCGGGCGTGATAATAAGCGACGGCGAGATCATAGCGCCCACGCTGCGCGCGCTGGGCTTCGACGACCGCTGGCTTGCGGCAAGGCTCCGCGAGCGGGGTATCAGCGCCGCGGGAGATGTGGTAAACGCCGCGCGCGAAGTGTTCTTAATGACGGCGGACCGCGGCGGGAAGATATACCTCGCCGCGAAGGACAAGGCGGCGAACGACAAAATCACGAACGGGTAAAGAGAGGTCGCCGTGAAAAGGGGTTTGCAATGAAAAAGGAAATCGCGATAGGCGCGCTCTTTTGCGCGATGGCGCTCACCGCGCTGATAAACGTCAGATACTTGGAGCGGCTTACGCGGGACGTATCCGAGTCGGCCGCCGCCGTCCGCTACGCCGCGGACGCGGAGGATTGGGAACGAGCGGAGAAGCTGGCGTCCGACACGCGCGATATATGGGAATCGGGCGGGGCGTATACGCAGCTTGTCCTGCGGCATTCGTCAATAGAAGCGGCGGAGAACTCGATCGCAGCCCTGCTTACGGCGGCGCGCGCGAGGGATCAGGCGCGCGTGTCCGGCGCGGCGGACGACGTGCGCCGCGGGATGGAAAGCCTGGCGGAAACGGAGAGAGTGCGGCTCGGAAGCGTGTTTTAGGCCTGCGCGCCTCAGGCGCGGCGCCGGGCGCGCGCAAATTGCGCCCGCGCGCTTGCGGTGCGCGGATGCCGAAAGAACGGGCGCGATAAATCGCGCCCCTACACGTGGTCATCATTTATGAGCTTCGCAAGCTCGCTCATGAAGCTGTTGATGTCTTTGAACTGCCGGTAAACCGAGGCGAAGCGCACGTAGGCCACTTCGTCGAGCGATTTCAGGCGCGTCATAACGAGCTCTCCGATATGCGACGAGGATATCTCGTTTTCAAGCGAATTTTGGAGCTCGAGCTCGATTTCGTCCGCGACGGCTTGAAGGCTTGAGAGTGGTACGGGGCGGTTCGCGCAGGCGCGGAGCATACCGGTCATAAGCTTTTGCTTGTCGAATGTCTCGCGGCCGCCGTCTTTTTTCGCGACTATGATCGGTATCCTCTCAATTATTTCGTAGGTCGTAAAGCGCTTCTGACAGCTCAGGCATTCGCGCCGGCGGCGTATCGTCGCGCCCTCCTCGGCGGGGCGGGAATCGACGACGCGGCTCTCCGGATGCGCGCAATAGGGACATTTCATATCGTAACCTCAAATTTCGCAGATTTTCGCCGGGCCGTACATATCAC
>JAISAA010000315.1 GCA_031266955.1 Oscillospiraceae bacterium
CCGACCATGAAGAACGCCTGCTCGGGGACGTCGTCCGTTTCGCCGCCGAGGATCGCCTCGAAGCTTCTTATCGAGTCTTCAAGCTTTACGAACCGGCCCTGCATTCCCGTGAACGCTTCCGCGACGGAAAAGGGCTGCGAGAGAAATTGCTGTATCCGGCGCGCGCGGTAAACTGTTCTCCTGTCCTCCTCGGACAGCTCCTCCATTCCTAAAATGGCGATGATGTCGCGCAGCTCGCGGTATCTGTTCAGGCAGACGGTGACGGCGTGCGCCGCGTCGTAATGGCGGCGGCCCACCGCCGCGGGGGTCAGTATGCGCGAATACGATTCTAACGGCGACACGGCGGGGTACACGCCGATCTCGGCGACGGAGCGCGAGAGCACAGTCGTCGCGTCTAAGTGGGTGAATATCGTTGCGGGGGCGGGGTCGGTAAGGTCGTCCGCGGGAACGTATATCGCCTGAACGCTTGTTATCGAGCCGTTTTTGGTGGAAACGATGCGCTCCTCCAGCGCTCCGAGCTCCGTCGCGAGCGTCGGCTGATACCCGACGGCGGACGGCATCCGCCCGAGCATTGCGGAAACCTCGTTGCCGGCCTGGACGTAGCGGAAGATGTTGTCGATGAACAGCAGCACGTCGCGGTTCATAACGTCGCGAAAGTATTCCGCCATCGTGAGGCCCGTAAGGCCCACTCTCATACGCGAGCCGGGCGGCTCGTTCATCTGCCCGAAAGCGAGCGCCGTTTTGCCGATCGCGCCGGACGCGCGCATATCGGCGATGAGCTCCGTGCCCTCTCGCGAGCGCTCGCCGACGCCCGCGAACACGGAAAAGCCGCCGTGCTGCGCCGAGATGTTGTAGATGAGCTCCATTATAAGCGTCGTTTTGCCGACGCCCGCGCCGCCCAAAAGCCCTATCTTGCCGCCCTTGGCGTAGGGCGTCAGCAGGTCTATGACCTTGATGCCCGTCTCCAAAAACTCCGTCTGCTCCGTTAAATCGATGAAGCGCGGGGCGCTTCTGTGAATGTCCCATATCTCGGCGGCGTCGATCTCCCCGCCGTTGTCGATGGGACGGCCCAGAACGTCCACGACGCGCCCGAGCACGCCCGTTCCGACGGGCACGCGTATGCCGTGGCCGAGCGCGCGCACCTGGACGCCGCAGGCGAGCCCGTCCGTCGCGTCGAGCGCTATACACCGCACGACGCCGGGGGATACGTTCACGGCTACCTCCATATGCCGCCCGTCGGCCGTCACCAAAAGGTCGTTTATCCTCGGCTCCGCGCCGGAGCCGGCGAAGCGCACGTCGAGCACCGGGCCGGATATGCGCTCAAGCGTCCCGACTGACAGCGCCTCGACCGCGGCGCCCTGCGCGGCGCCCTGTGTTTCCGCTTTTGTCTCATCCATATCAGCCGCCCTCCTTCAGGAGCTCCGCCGCGCCCGTTATCTCGGCGAGCTCGTTTGTAATGGCGCTCTGCCGCGCCATATTGTACTGCGTCGTCAGGGTTTTGAGCATATCGCCCGCGTTTTGTGTGGACGAGTGCATCGCGTTCATACGGGAATAATGCTCGCTCGCGTAGGCCTGAACCATTATGCCGAACAGCAGGCCGAGAATGTACTGCGGCACGATCTCGTTCAAAACGGCCTGCGGCGACGGGCTGTAGATCAGCTCCTCGCGCGCCTCATCCGTCCTGTCGAGGTAGTCGGACTCGACTAAGGGCAAGATGCGGCACTCGAACGGCTGGTTTTTCAGCGTATCGTAGAACGCCGTGAACACTATATGCACCTCATCCGTCAAGTCGTCGTCGTAAAGCTGCATTATCATCCGCGACATCCGCCGCGCGGCCTTCATCGTCGGGTCCTGCACTATTCCGAGCATAGACACGTCGGGTATCCGCCCGCGCCTGTGGTAATGCTCCTCCGCGGTACCGCCGACGGTGATGAGCGAGGCGTCCGGGAACTCGGCAAGCCTTTGGTCGGCGAGCTCTAAGACGGCGGCGTTGTACGCCCCGCACAGACCCTTGTCGCCGGTGAACACGATGTATGTGCGCCGGCCCTCGGGGCGCTCGGTAAGATACGGGTGGGTTATGCCCTCGGCTGAATCGAGTATCTCACGCATCGCCTGGCGTATGTGGTCGAAATACAGCCTGTTGTATTCCGTGTGGCTGGAAACGCGCCGCATCCTGTTGGACGAAACCATTTCCATCGCGCCCGTTATCTTGCGCGTCTGCTCCACCGCCGATATGCGGTGGCGTATCTCATTCGCGTTCGCCATCAGCTTTTGACCTCCACTCCCTTGCCCTCCCCGGCGAGAAAGCGGTCGAAGTGGCGGCGCAGATCCGTTTTGTCGAAGTCGGCGAGCTCGCCCGTTGAATCTATGCTTTGCATTATATACGCGGCGTTTTCTCCGATGAATTTAAGCAGCCGCGCCTCCGCGTCGTCGACCTCGCGCCTTTCGTAGCCCTTGAACACGCCGGAGCCGGACGCGAGCAGTATGCAGACCTGCTCTGAGAGCGTTTGCAAACGCTCCACCGGCTGGCGCAGAAGCTCCATAAGACGCTCTCCGTTTTTCAGCGCCGACGCCGTCGCGGGGTCAACGTCCGCGCCGAACTGCGCGAAAACCGCCATATCCCGGTACTGCGCCACTTCAAGCCTCAGCGAGCCGGACACGGCCCGCATAGCCTTGTGCTGAGCCGCCCTGCCGACGCGGGAGACCGACAGGCCGACGTTCACCGCGGGGCGCTGTCCGGCGTTGAACATCTCGCTTTCGAGATATATCTGCCCGTCCGTGATGGAAATGATATTCGTCGGGATATACGCCGAAATATCGCCCGCCATAGTTTCGACGATAGGCAGAGCCGTCAGCGTGCCGCCGCCGAGCTCCGGCGCAAGCCGCGCCGCGCGCTCGAGCAGACGCGAATGCAGATAGAACACGTCGCCCGGATACGCCTCGCGCCCGGACGGGCGGCGCAGCAGCAGCGACATCTGCCTGTACGCCGTCGCGTGCTTTGACAAGTCGTCGTACACGATGAGCACGTCGCGCCCCGAGTACATAAATTCCTCCGCCACGGCGCACGCGGCGTAAGGCGCTATATATTGCATAGCGGCCTGCGCGCTGCCAGACGCGGACACGATGACCGTGTTCTCCATAGCCCCGCTGTCGCGCAGCGTTTTCGCCGTTTCGGAAACTGTGGACGCCTTTTGCCCTATCGCGCAGTAAACGCATATGACGCCCTTGCCGCGCTGATTTATTATTGTCTGAAGCGCTATGGACGTTTTTCCCGTCTGCCTGTCGCCGATTATGAGCTCGCGCTGGCCGCGGCCTACGGGGATCATACTGTCGATAGCCAAAATTCCGGTTTCAAGCGGCGTATCCACCGCCGCGCGCTGCGTTATCGTCGGCGCGCGGGCTTCCACGGGGCGCGCGCGCGACGTTTTAAGCGGCCTGCCGTCAAGCGCCCTGCCGAGCGGGTCTATTATCCTGCCCAAAAGCTCCGTGCCCACGCCGATCTCCGCGACGCGTCCCGTGGGGTGCACGACGCTTGACGTCGACACCTCGCCGTCGAGCAGCGCCGCGCCGACGCCGTCGATACGCAGATCGAGCGTCAAGCCGATAGCGCCGCCGTCAAAATCCAAAAGCTCGCCGTAGCGGCAGCCGGACAGGCCGGAGATGTGCGCTATACCGTCGGCGAAGCTTTCCACCTCACCGTAATTATACACCCTCGGCGGCGCGGCAGCCTTCATCGCGCGCTGTTTCAGCAGCGTCCCGACGGCCTCAAAGCTCGACACCGATTCCCCGCCGTCGCTCGTCAGCGATTCTGACAGCTCGTGCAGGCGCGAGGAAAAGCTCGCGTCGTAGACTCTGCCGTTGATTATGGCGATGAATCCGCCCGTAATTTTTTTGTCCTCGACGATATCAAAATCCGGATCCTCGCCGAGCTTTTCGCGAAAGCCCTCGGTGACGGCGGCTATGCCGCCCGTGTCCTCAAGCGAGGCGACGATCAGAATAGGTTTTGCCATTTTTTATGACCATTCCTTTAATTGGACTTTAGGCACAAAATGACTCCGAAAAGGAACGGTCATAGTGTGCAGGTTTTGCGGTTGCCCGCCGGCGGGCGAGCAAAACGCACTTAAATCACGTGAAGTTTGAAATAAGTTCAAACTTCACCCTTTCTCTTCAAAAAAATCCTGCGCCGCGGACAGATTGTCGGTCACGGACACCTCGCGCCGCAGTATGCGCGAGGCCATTTCGGTCGCGAGCTGCGCGATCTCGCGCCGCGCGGAGGCCACGGCGTCCTGTCGCTCCGCGCCGATGCGCTCCTTCGCGTCGGCGAGCATTTTTTCCGCCTGCGCTTTCGCGTTGTCCGTTATCTCCTTCGCCTGTTCCCCGGCGCGCATTTGGCTGTCGCGCATGATCTCGCGTCCGCGCTCCTCTAAATCGCCGATGCCGCTTTCGTATTCGGTCTTCATCGACTCCGCCTCCGCCTTGATGCGCGCCGCGTCGTCTAGCTCGGCTTTTACGCGCTCCGCCCGCGCCGCCAAATACCGCGTTACCGGGCGCCACAGGATCAGCCTGAGTAAAACGAACAGCACGACCACGCTGACGGCGTGTATAAGCACATCGACAGGCTGCAAGCCTTCCATATTATTGTTTCCCTCCCTTTGATAAAACGCGTGCTAAAGCGCGCGCTATACCTTTGTAAACAGCATAAGCAGGGCGGTCACGAAGCCGTAGATCGCCGTCGCCTCCGTCAGCGCCATACCGAGCAGCATAACGGAGTTGATCTTGCCGGACGCCTCCGGCTGGCGCGCCACGGCGTCCACGGCCTTGCCGGTCGCGAGACCCATTGAGATCGCCGCCGCGGCGCAGGGGAGAAAGCAGAGAGCTATTGCCATCAGTTCCATTGTTTCTTTATCCTTTCCTTAATTATGATGTAGAAATTTATTCAACCGCTTCTTTGATAAACGTCAGGGACAAGGTCGCGAATATGAACGCTTGCAAAAGCGGATGAAACACATTAAAATAAAGCCCGACGACGCTTGTTATCCCGACGGCGTTGTTGCCGAGCGCGGAATAAAGCAGATCCATAATGATCATTCCGCCGAGCATATTGCCGAAAAGCCGCGCCGCGAGCGACACCGGCACGGCAATGTCCGTGACGAGCTTGATGGGGAAAACTATCGGCGTCGGCTGCGCGAGGGACTTTATCCGCCCCAGCACGCCCTTTTTCTTTATCCCGTAAATATTTATCAGCACGAACGTATTTATCCCCAGCCCGAACGTAAACGTGACGTCCGACGAGGGCGTGCGTATCCCGAAAAGCTCAAGCACCGCGCAGCCGACGAGCAGCGCCGCCACCGTGAAAACGTAAGAGCCGAGCATCTCTCCCTCGCCGTGGACATTTGACCCGGCGTACTTCATTATCTCGCCGACGGCCGTTTCAAGCGCGTTCTGCGCCCCGCGCGGCGGCTCTGAAACGCGCCGCAGGACGAATATCCTCAGTATCAGCGCCAGAACGACAAGCGCCGCCATAATGGCCCACGACCAGAGCACCGTTTCGGAAATACTCAGCCCGAAAAGCTCGCGCCGCGCCGCCCACGGGGAAAACGCCGACAAATCCTCCGCCTCGTGCTTGCCGAACAGTAGCTGTATCAGCCGCGTAACGGTGAGATAAAGCGCGAAAACCGCCGCCGCCGTCGCGAGCAACCGCCGTTTTTTATTCTTTTTCGACGGGTCTGAGGCATAGCGCGCCGCCGCGCCGCGCCGCCAGAAAAAGCACGCGATAAAAGCCGCGGCGAATACGGCGGCCAATATATAATCAAGCATTCAGGAGCGTCCCCCTTTGAGAAAAGTCTTAAATACGGCGCCGAGAATGAGAGCCGCCGCCGCGCCGATACCCGCGTAAAGCAGCGCGGCGCGGTAAAAAACCGCCACCGCCGTCAGCGCCGCGAACGGCAAAAGCCACTGCGCGAGCCCGGCGGCGATAAACCTGCCCTCGCCGCGCGTGACGCGCTTCGTGAACAGCGCGAGCAGGACGAGCTGCGCGGTTCCCGCAGCTGCGCCGATAAGAAGCCCTATCACGATATCCAATAGCCTGCGCCTCCGCCGTTTTCCGTCTCTTTTCCTTTGATAAGAACGCATTCTACTCTTGTTAAAAGCAAAATGCAACAGTTAATTTTATTTTTATTTTAAGAAATTTCAGAAGCTCAGCCCTTCGGCTTCCAAGAACTGCGCGACCGTCATAGATTTCGGAAAATCCAAGTCAAGACTGAGAAAATCCTTATCTACAGAAAATTCATATCAGGTGTCGCTATAGTGACCGTTGCAGTGGGCAATTAAGACTTTTCCATCGTCAAGCAATTTGTAGATCAATCGGTTTTTCTCGTCGATTTCTCGGCTCCAATAGCCTGTCAGATCACCTCTCAGTGGTTCGGGATGCCCGATTCCTTCATTGCCGTTGCGGATAATATCACGGATAAGCGTATTGATTTTCTTTAACGCCCGTTTATCCTCGGTCTGCCACGCCGTATATTCTTCCCAACCGTCAAGCGTAAAGCCGACCTTATCATCCTCCACGCGCCATATCCTCTAACTCCGCCATTGTTCTTGTGACTACTTCACCGCGCTCCGCTTGTCCTATGGAGTGCATTAAGCGCTCCATTTTTGCGCCTGAGTAATAATCGTCGTAGGGCTTGAGCTCGAATGGTATGGACTGCTCCCGGATTGCCTGACGAAAAAACACGTTGATCGCGGTAGACGTATTTATGCCGATTCTGTTAAACAGGCTTTCCGCTTCCTGCTTTATATTTTCGTCGATGCGTATCGTCAGATTTGTTTGCGCCATATTGAAAATCTCCTTTTCTTATCATTTGCACTGACATTATATTGCGTATTATGTGCTTTGTCAATTGGGGAATACGTCAGTCAGCACCAGCAAAGCATCCTATGCCAGCCGCGGCGGAGGGTCGGCGGGGCGCGTCAGCCGACGGAGCGCCAGCGTTCGCCGCCGTCGGGGGTGAGGGTGTAGGTGTGGGCGGTGCTGGCTTCTATTATGTCGTAGCGGGCCCACATATCGGGCGGGACGTCGGCGCATCCGGAGCCGCCGCGGGCGTCCGCATACGCCTTATCGCACTCGCGGCGCAGCAGGCGGTTTATTATCACCGCCGCCTCCATACGCGTCACGTCGCCGCCGAGCGGGAACGGCCCGGTTTCTTCGACGTCCCCGCCGTGATAATTTCCCGCGTCGTCCATATAGTCCAGCCAGCCCCAGCGCGACGCTGAGCGGACGCTGTCCTCCGCCCACGGCATAGCTTCGTCAAAAGCCCGCGCGGCGCGCGTTATGTCACGGGTGAGGCCGTCGCGCTCGTCAAGCAGCCTTGCCATCCGCACGCACACCGTTATGAGCTCGGCGCGCGACGCGTTTTGCGCCGGCCTGAACGTATTGTCCGGAAAGCCGTTGATAATGCCCCGCTCCCGCATAACTGCGATCAGCGGGTCGTAGCCGTCCGTTTCCCCGGAATCGTAGAAAACCGCCGCCCCGCCCGAAACAGTCTCGCCGTCCGCCGCCATCAGAGAGAACAGCACCACCATATCGCCCCGCGTGACGCCTCCGTATGGATCGAAGCTGCCGTCCCCGTCCTTTAGCAGATACGGCAGATGCAGCGGATTTTCCGACTTCTCCGCCCATGAGGCGTATACGGTCTTGTCGGAGTCCATTGTGACCTCCAGGACGCGCTCCGTGCGTTCGCCGTCGGCGTACCAGCCGTAAAACGCGTTGTCGTTTCTGTCCGGCATCGGCATCAGCGTCACCCTGCCGTTCGGCCTGACGCGCATCGGCTGCTGCGCCTCGCCGCCGTCCTCGTCCTCAAAGGAGAGGATGTATTCCTCGTCGGGCTCGCCCTCGTCCTCCGGCTCGCCGGGATCGCCCTGCCCGGGCGCGCCGAATACCGGTCTGTCCGGGTCGGGCTGCTCCTCCCCGCGTTCCTTGTGAAAAAAATCTCCGGAGCCGCTTTCGGCGAAAATACCGCCGCGGTTCATAAACGTACCTATCAGAAAATACGCCGTGACCGCCAAGACCGCCGTTATGACGACGGCCCACGCGCTCAATATAACAACGCCCTTCCAAAGGCCCTTTTTGTGTTCTCTGCGCTGAGCGCGCAGCATACGGAACAGCGGCAGGCTGCCCCTGAAAAACAGGAACAAAATCGCGCCTACCACAACGATATAGAATATATAAAAAGCCGTCATTGAGGTACTCCTCCCCCCGCGCGAAGCGCCGCATACGCCCGAAAATGCCATACGCCTCACGCCGCTCCGCTTTGGGAGCCGACGGTCAGTCTACAATTTTGCGTATCTTCACTTTCGCAAGCTCCGGGTCCTTCGCGAGGTCAATGTAGTCCGTACCCTTTCCGCCCAGCTTCAACAGACGCGGGCGCCAAAGCGACTCCACATAGTTGTGGAACACGAGCGCCTGCTCGCCTGTCGTCAGTGTGACCTGCACTCCACTGGGGTACGGCGCGATGAATTTCATAAATATATCTACGATGTCGGGATCGAACTTCCTGTCGGAGCTCTGTTCGAGGATATCGAGCCCCTCATTGGCGTATTTCGCGGGGCGGTACGGCCTGCGCGAGACGAGCGCGTCGTACACGTCGGCGACGGAGACGATGCGGCCCACGAGCGATATCTGCTTGCGCTTGAGCTTGTTGGGATAGCCCGTGCCGTCATAGTTCTCGTGGTGCTGCAGCGCGCCCATTGACGCCTCGGCGGACAGCTCGTGATAGTCGTGCAGATAGTCGTAGCCCATCTGCACGTGCCGCTTGACTATCTCATACTCCTCGTCCGTCAGCTCGCCGGGGCGGTTGAGTATTTCGGCGGGCAGGAACGCGTTTCCGATGTCGTGCAGCAACGACGCCACGCCGAGCTCGTAGAGCCGCTCGTCGTCCATACCGGCCTCTATCCCGACGAGAAGCGCCAGGATCATAACGCTGACCGCGTGGAAGTTGTCGTACTCCTTATAAGGCTTCCCGCCTATGAAGTCAACTATACGCCTTTTTTTATTTTTCAGCGTTTCTATTATCGGCGTCACGGTGCTGTGCTGGCGCTCTATGTCCTCGCTCTGGCGCGATTTATCCGTTTGGCGCTTCGCCATCTCCATAAAATATTGCAGCGTGTTTTTCGCCGCCGTGAACTGATCGTACGGTATAATATATTCCGCGACTATATCGCGCGTTACCGCGTCCTCCACGTACACGCCCTGATAGCCGAATTTATTTATCTTCTCTATATCGTTCTGGCTGAGAGCTCTGCCGTCGTCGTATATCCTGCGGCTGTCCTCCCCGAATATATTCTGCGCCAGAACCATTCCCTTTTTCAAGCTGCCGATCGCGACAAATCGCATATATTTATGACCTTTCCTTTATTCTTATCTTGCGCTCCGCGCGGCTGTTTACCACGTCTTGCGGCGTTTATCAAATACTATTACGAGCAGCACCACTATCGCCAGAGAGACGAGCGTCACGGCGTAAGCGCCGCTTTTCGGCAGGGCGCGCGTGCGTCCGGATTCGAGCTCGCGCTGATTGCCCAGCAGCTCCGCCGCCAGCGCGCGGTTTTCCTCCGTCGCTATGAGCTCCGGCGTCATTTCGCCCTCAAGAAGCTTTGCGATATCGTAGAACACATACTGTCCCTCGACGCTGTCGTACCTCGGCACGAAGCTGCGCGCCGGGATTATCGCCGGCCTTGACAGACCGCCCTCTGTGACTGTGCCGGAGCCGTCGCCCGTACCGTCGCCGCCGCCTGTGCCAGCGCCGTTTCCGGAGCCTTCGCCGTCGCCCGCGCCGGAGCCGTTCCCTGCCTCTTCTCCGTCGCCGGAGCCCTCGCCGTCCGCGGAGCCTTCGCCGCCGGCGCTTTGCTGCTCTTGACCGTTTTCGCCTTGCGCGTCTTGACCGTCGGCGCTTTGCTGCTCTTCTTCGTTTGCGCTTTGCGCGTTTTGGACGCCGGATGCGGTCTCCTCGCCGGGGTTTTCTTCCTCGTCCTCAAGTCCGGCGGGCTCTTGCGCGTTGTCTTCGCCGGTCTTTTCGTCCTTATCGTCCGTACCGCCGGCCGTTTTGCCGGAGCCGGTCTCGCCCAGGGCCGCCGTCGCAGTGCCGCCGTCTATGGGAGCCGCGCCTTCGCCCGCTCCGGTGCCGTCGCGTGACGGGGCGTCGGAGCCGGTCAGGGCGCCCGAGTCGCGGCCCGCGCCCTCGCCGCCGCCGAGAGAGCCGCCGGAGTCTACGCCGGAGGCGTCGCCGCCGTCCGCGCCCTCCCCGGGCGCCGCGCCGTCCGTTCCGGGTGCGGCGGACAAGCCTGTCTCTCCCGCAGCCGCGCCGGCTTCGCCGGGCTCCTGTGAGCCGCCCGAGGCGGTCTTATCTCCGGCCACGCCGTCAGCCTCGTCGGGGCTGGGCTCCGGCTCAACGAAGTCGCCTCTCGCCTGAGCTTGCGCCGCGAGCATTTCGTCCGTCAGCGTGTGTACGGTCATTACCTTAAGCAGCGGCTTCATTTGCAGATAGCCGTCCGCCAGCACGCCGAGCGCGCTTTCGGGACGCGCGATGTAATCCTTCGCGTACTCCAGCAGCGACATATCCGAATCCACGACGTTCAGGTCCACCCTCTCGCCCGTCAGGTAATTGAACGCGTAGGCGCGCCAGTCGTCATAGCGCAGCAGCACATACGGCAAATCGGAATTAAGGTTGTTCGTCATATGGACAATATTCCGGTTTATGAACTTATCCGGGAGCTTTATCTCGTCGCGCGTGTGGCCTATGCTTCCGCTGTTTTCGAGGAAGCTGAGGTATTCCTCGTCGCCGGCGGAGTCGAGCACGAACCCGTCGCGCTGCACGGGCATCGCGGGGTCGAGTATCGCCAGAACGCCGTTTTTGTATATCAGCGGCGTCTCTATTATGTTTTCCTCGATTGCATTTTCTTGACCGTCGCGTTTCGATACGGAGAAGCCGGCGTAGGTGTCTATCGTATAGCCGTCGTATTCAAAGCTGTAGAGCGGCGACGGCGCGTCGTGCAGGGCAAAGTCGCGGTTCCCCGCCGTCTGCCTACCCGTCTCTAAATCATAGAGCTCGCCGGAATCCAAGAGCCCCTGCCCGCCGCGCAGATTTACGAACTTGCCCGCCAGCAGCCGGCCTTCCTTTTCGCGCACGCCGTAGTCCGTCGTGAAGTAATAGTTGTCGCCCCACAGCAGTACGGAGCGCGCGACGCCGTCGGGTTCTACGCGGTATTCCTCCGTGCGCTCGCCGTCCGTTACGCTGACTACTATCGGCGTTCTGAAGTCGTACTCTATTGTATACACGCGGTTTTCGACGTTCGCCCACACGTAGGGCGCCTCACGCTCGTACCGCACGGTAAAGCCCGCGTTGGGGCTCACGCCGTCAAACTCGATATTCAGCTCCGACGCGCCGCCCGCGCCGTAGGCCGCCGTCATCACGGGCAGCGGCTGCGGGGACGCCTTCAGCTTCATCGCCAGCATT
>JAISAA010000330.1 GCA_031266955.1 Oscillospiraceae bacterium
TGTTCAGTACGCCGGTGAAATTCTCATAATTCGCTTCACGGGCAAATTCCGCTCCGTTAGGAATACCCGACAGACGCAGCACGTTTTGAATTTTTCGCACGATCTCCGGTATGCCCTCCCTCGGGTCGGCAATGCCTTGCGCCATTTCAAGCGAGCAGTACAGGGCGTAATACTTGCCCGAGGCGTTCAGCCGTTGCTCCAAGTCCCGCAGATACGTTGTCTTCCCGCTCTGGCGCGCCGCGTGGATGACAAAATATTGCTTCATTTCGATAAGCCGCTCCACTCCGTGCAGGCGGGATGACGCCTCTATCATATAATGCTCCGCCTTGTTACAAGGGCCCGCTATGTTGAAATACCGCATTCCTTTCACTCCTTCCGCTAATGGCGGCGAGTATCACGCCGCTGCCTGCGCTTACTCGTTCATAATAGCCCATAATGCGCCGAAAGTCAAGGATATGGCGGTGCGGCGCAAAAACCATTTTTTAACTTAAATGTAAAAATCTGATTGACGCGCGCCGCGTAAAGGAATATTACACCATTCGTGACAAGCGGACGGCTATACCCTTTTCCAGCACCCAAAATCCGTCGAAATATACGCCGTCCCGCCTCACGAGCCGCTCGTCGGTCGGCTTGAAGCCGTGCGCTTGCAGCGCTGCAATGCGCTCGGCGGCTGCGGGCGAGACCTTTGTCGTCATCTTCGCGCAGCCGAAAATCTCAAAGGCGTCCGGCAAGAGCACTGACAGGATATCGTCAATAGCCGCCGTCCGCTCGTAACCGGCAAGCAAATCGAGCCGCAAAATGCCGTTGTTGTTGAAGAATACATTCTCCGACGGATTACTAAACAGCTCTATCGTGCCGACCGCTTTGCGGGTGTGCTTGTCCACAACGCTCCAGCGCACGAAATGCCGGTCAGCGTAGTCGTCAAGGTAGTCGTCAAGCCAGAAGTGAATGAATTTCTTCATACCGTCAAGCGTTTGCGTCCCATAGCCCCCTTCGCCTGTGATGCAGTTGAAGGAATTCGTCGTCACGCTGTCGGTCGGCTGGCTGTAACAGGGCAGCAGATCCTCGGCGTCCTCCGGCGCGACAAGCCGCAGCAGGAAGTTTTCGTTTTCCAAAACGGGGCAGCGGTCATACGGGTCTTGACTCGACGAAATATTCGCCGGCTCTTTTTCATTCGCCCAATAATGCCTGTGTCCTCTAAGCTTGACCGGGCAAAATCCGGTTTCGGTCAGCGCCGCAGTCCTCTCGGTGAGCTCCGGGAACGCTTGGTGCAAAATTTTCTCGGAATGAAAAACGTCGAAAAAGATAGCGTTCGCGGTATTGAACAGCTCCGTCAGATATTGCGCTTTCTCATACGCCGAGGCTATATCGAGCCGCAAGATGCCCGTAGTCCGTTCGGTTTCATATTTCTTGTCGAACACCTCCATCGTTCCGACGGCCTTGCCGCTTTGCTTGTCAACAACGGAAAAACGGATAAAATACCCGTTGGCATAGTCCTTATCGAGCCAGCCGCGGATGACGGAGGGCATTTCGTTCGCCCAATCGGGCGCGGGCGGGCAGCCGTCTTTGTTGAATATCCGCTGGACGTCGGGGTCGCAATAGCAAATCAGCAGGTCCTCAGCGTCGTTTTCCTCGATAAGCCTGACTGTGAAATGTTCCGAATCGAAAACGGGGCATTTGACATACGGGTCGTCGCGCCCGAATTGGATGAGGCGCATTATCTCGTCCTCGGTTTCCAAGACGTCGTAGTCGCCGGCGGTCTTGTCAGGCTTGTGGTATGTAATGCCATTTTCGGCGTTCGCGCTCAACCGTTCAATCAGTGCTTGTTTGCCGAATTCCCGCGCGTAGCGGTTGAACGCGCGGCTGCGCTTGCCGTGCGGCATCTCCTCCGCGCACGCGTCGTACTCCGGACAGGCGTAGCATCCGTCAACGCCTTTCGACGCCGCGCATTTGGCGACGGAACAGTCTCCGCAGCCGGGACAGCCTTCCCGCGAGCTGCACAGCATACAGGCCAGCCCGCAATAACCGATTTCTTTTTTTGTTTCCATTAAATATCCGCTCCTTGTTTTTATTTTGCGTGGTCACGGATATTATACAGGAGAGTTTATGACAACAGTATGTCGTTAATTTTCGTAGCGCGAAAAAATTTCTTTGGCCGTGCGTTTTACTCTCTCGATCAGGCTCGCCGGTTCCAGCACCCGCACCTGACCGCCGAAGCTCATCAGGAGCGAGAACCACAGCCTCTCGCTGTTGATAGCCGAAAACGTGCAGATAAAATCGCCGTTTTCAAGCTCTTCTTCGATAGCGGCGTGGAAATATTCCATAACGCCGGCCCTTGCCTCCGGCTTGCACAGCATACGGACAGTCAACCGCTCGCGGTCGTCCCTGCTCCATTGTTCGTCTAAGAGCTCCGCGATATTTTCGTGTCTGCGACTAAAAGGCAGTCCCGTGTCCGTGAGAGAGCTCATGCGGTTGAGCTTAAAAATACGGTAGTCGTTTTTGGTACTGCAAAAGGCCAATAGGTACCAAGCGTACCAGCGGTAATTCAGCGCGAGCGGTTCGGCGATCCTGTGCGTCACGGCGCCCTCGGCGGAGGTGTAATCGAAACTGACCGCCGTCTCGCCGGCGATTGCTTTTTCAAGCAGCCGCGTGTATTCCGGGATGTTCTCGCCCTCCTTGACGACGCCGAAATCGACGAAAACGCGCCGTTCATCACTCTTTCCCGGGCTTTTTCCGCGCCGGACGGCGAGCAGCTTTTCCAGCGTGGCGTCTAACTTCTTGTTCTCATACGCCGAGCACAGCGTTTGGAGCGCAGACACGACGAAAAAATAATCGTCGATATTGGCGATTTGCTTGTTGAGCGAAAACGCGTCCGTCACCGCGTACCCGCCGCCGGAGCCGGTGGAGGATATGACGGGTATCCCGGCCATATTCAGCGTTTCAATATCTCGCGATACCGTGCGGACGGACACCTCAAACCGCTCGGCCAATTCGCCCGCCGAAACGACGTCGCGGTTGAGGAGATACATTGTGATGCCGATGAGGCGGTCGATCTTCATATTCCCGCTTCGGGCTAAATGCTGTAATCGTATCCCGCCCAGCTTTGGTTGCGGTCGAGGATATCCTGAAGCGTCAGGCTGTCAAGCCGCTGTGTTATCAGAGCTTCGAGCTCAGCCCAGACGCCGTCCGCCATAAGGCTCAGCCTGTCGCCGCCCGGAGCCTCTTCCTCCGACGCGAACACGGACAGATTCCCGTCCATAGCGCGCAGGACGTCGCCGACGGTGCATTGGTCGGCGCTCCGCGCGAGCTTGTAGCCGCCGGCCGCGCCGCGGGCCGCCGTGAGCAGCTCGGTCTTGTTGATTTGCATCATGATCTGTTCCAGATATGTCTTTGAGACGCCCATACGCGTCGAAACGTCGCGGAGGCTTATAAAGCCCTCGCCGCGGTGCAGCGCGAAATCGAGCATCATACGCAGCGCGTGCCGTGTTTTCGTAGAAATTTTCATAAGACCTCCCGCCGCGCGCTTCGCGCGCGGACGTGTGATTAAACGTGCGTGCGCGCACAGAGAACGCGCGAAGCCAAGTTTATCAAAATCAAGAAGCGTTGTCAAGCGCGCCGCCGCGATAGCCGCGTTTACGCGGCAATTGCGGCGGCGACGAGCTCCGTCAGCCGGCGCGCTCCCGCGTCCGTGTTTTCGTCGTCGTACAGCTCTATGCGGTAAAACGCGCCGTTCGCCTCGAATTCCGCGAAATACAGCGCCGTGCCGTCGCCGGACGCTGTTTTGAACGCGGTCACGGAAACGCCGTAAATATCGCTTGTCATTACTATTTTGCCGCCGCCAGCTGCGGTATCATCCTCGTTAGCGCCGGAGCCCGTCTCATTGATTATCAGTCCGGGGAGAATCGGAGTCGGAACCGCGGGCGGCGCTTCTTCAACGGAGCTTTCGGCGGAATCGGCGGCGTAATTTGTCACATAGCCGACGTCAGAGCCGGTATATTCCGGCGCGTTCCGCTCCCGCGGATAAAGCGTCATAATGATAGCATACACAGCGCATATTACGAGAGCCGCCGCGGCCGCGACAGATCTTCCTAAATAGGCTATTCTCTCCGGAGACGCGCGGTATTGGAGCGCCCCGTGGCTTTCAAGCCGCGCCGCTTCCTCAATAAATCTCTCATCGACCTCGCCGAGCGCGGCGAACAAT
>JAISAA010000351.1 GCA_031266955.1 Oscillospiraceae bacterium
CCGTCGAGGCTAAGCACGACGTTTGAAATTTCCCTGTTGCAGAAATCCGTGACCTCGTCGTCGAGCAGCACGCCGTTCGTCGTCAGCGTAAAGCGAAAATTCTTCCCGCGCGCGCCCTCAATCTCGCGGGCGTACATAATGGTTTTTTTAACGACGTCCCAATTCAAAAGCGGCTCCCCGCCGAAAAAATCGACTTCAAGGTTGCGCTTTTTCCCCGAAGCTTCGATCAAAAAATCGACGGCGCGCCGCGCCGTCTCAAAACTCATCAGCGCCGACGCGCCGTAATATGTACCCTGCCCCGCGAAGCAGTAGTCGCAGATGAGGTTGCAGGCGTGCGCGACGTGCAGGCACAGCGCTTTTATCTCGCGCGCGCCGCCGTCCGCGGCGTCCGCCGTTCCCGCGAGCTCCGAAACGTCCTCGGCGAACAGCCGCCCCTCGGCGCGCAGGGCCGCTATATCCTCAAAAAGCTCGGTCAGCTCGGCGCGCGTGATGCTTTCGTCCTCCGAGTATTTTTCGAGCAGAGCAGCGAGCGCCGCTTCCTCGGCGTCGTCAACGGCACGGGGCTCGGCGGCGTCATACGCGGCGGACAGCGCGGCTATCGCGTCGTATGCGACGTCGTCCACATCGTGGATACAGCCGCCGCCCGCGTCTATGACGATATTCCGGCCCATCAGCTTATATTGGTGGATCATATGCTTCGCCGTCTTTTATTTTGCTTTCGGGCTTTCGCACTTTTGGTTCGCGACGCCGTTGGACGTTTTGCAGGCGGATTGGCAAGACGTGCGGCACTCGCCGCAGCCGCCGCTTTTCGCGGACCGGCGCAAATCCCGCGTGACAACAGTTTTAATTCTGCGCATTTGAAACACTCCTTAAAATTTTTTCAGAAAATTTTTCAGCATATGAAGTATACCACGGCGGGACGGCCGTTGTCAATCGCTGTTTTGTCATTCAACGCTCCGTTTATATTTTGGCAACGCAGCGGTTATTGCGCCGCCGCGCGCGATGTTCTAAAATGTCTGTCAAGCAGGTCGTGGTAACGGGCGGCGCCCGCGGCGTAAGCCGCGTTCCCCGTGCCCGCAGGCACGTTAAATCAAACATCCGCGCGCCGTAAGCGCGCGGCGGGAGGTATTTATGAACATTTCAGCGAATTTAAGGCGTCTGCGCCAGAAGCTCGATATGACGCAGGAGGCGCTCGCGGCGACTATCGGCGTTTCGCCGCAGGCGGTGTCCAAGTGGGAACGCGGGGAGGGCTTGCCGGACATTACGCTCGTGCCGAGCATAGCCTTCGCCCTCGGCGTGACGACGGACGTGCTTTTCGGCGTGAACGAGGCTTTGAGAAAAGAGCAGGTGCAAAAAATCGTGAAGGAGGCCGCAAGGATCCTCTTTGCGGATATGGCCGACGCCTCAGACGCCGCCGGTTATAAGCCCGAAGCCGCCGCGGAATACCTCCGTGAGAAGCTGCGCGATTATCCGAATGAGTGGGAGCTGTGGCAGAGGCTCGCGATTCATCTTATGCACTCTTCAAACTTAGGCACGCCGGAATTCGATGAGGCGAAATACGACGAAGTCGTCAGGATACACGAGCGCATCGCCGAAAAAGCGCCCGAGCTTGACGAGCGGCTCCGTGGAATTACGAGTCTTGCGGCCGTTCACGCCGCCGCCGGTTCTCTCGAATTGTCGGAGGAGGCCGCGAAACGCCTTCCCGGACGCTTGATGAGCCGCGAGAACGCCATGACCGCGGCCTTGTATATGCGCGGCGAGCGGCTGAAAAAGCATCTTGAGGAAGAGCTCCGCGAAGCGGTGTTCAATATAGATACGATCGTCGGTGTAGCGGCTTCCGGCTTACATATCTACAATTTGCCGGCGGACCTTTCACACGCCGGCTCGCGCGAGGAGCGGCTCGCGCTGTACGACTTCGCGGCGAAGGTGTATGAGCTGACTTGCGATTTCCCGTGGAGCGGAAATTGGGCGTCCCGCGCCGCGCATATGTGTTATCTTGCGGCGGAGCTGCTTATCGACGAATACGGAGACGTTGACTCGGCGTTCGGCTATCTCAACCGCGCCGCCGGCTACTGCGAGCCGATCCCCGGCGAAAAGCCGGTGCGGCTCTCCCGCGGGCAGGAGCCTTTCGCCGACGGAGCGGAGACCTATATTCCGACCGATGCGGCGCGTGAATCGCTGCTCGGAATTTTGAACTACGCCAACGATATTCCGAAAGGCGCGACAAGCGCGTTCACGCCGTTTCGCGACGACCCGCGCTTTTTGGCGATAATCGAAAAATTGACGCGTCGCGCCTACGGCGCGCCATAACAATGACGTCGCGCAATCGCGCGACAGGCACGCGCCGCAGGCGCACAGCATCGCCAGAAACGCCGCTTTCAATTTGCCGCCTTGCAAAAAACCGATACATATGTTATAGTTGCGCAGGGAACCGATATCGGCAATTATGATATAAGGAGGCGGCGCAATTGATTTCATCAAAAATGCTCAAGCTCACGCAAAGCGGCGGCGCGATACGCGCTATGTTCGAGGAAGGCAATCGCCTTGCGGCGGAATTCGGGCGCGAAAACGTATTCGATTTTTCGCTCGGCAATCCGAACTTCCCTCCGCCGGACGCCGTCAAAACGGCGATAACGGACGTTTTGAGCGAATACTCGCCGAACGAGATTCACGGCTATATGTCAAACGCCGGTTTTGTTCCCGTCCGCGCCGCCGTCGCGGAGTTTTTGAATAAAAAGCACGGCACGTGTTTTGGCGCGGACAATATAATAATGACGGTCGGCGCCGCCGGCGGGCTTAACGCCGCGCTGAAAACGCTCTTAGACCCCGGCGACGAGGTTATAACCTTCGCGCCGTATTTCGTCGAGTACGGCAATTATGTGGACAATTACGACGGAAGGCTCGTCGTCGTCCCGCCGAACATTCCGAGCTTTCAGCCGGACGCGCGCGCGCTCGCCGCGGCCGTTACGCGAAAGACAAAGGCCGTTATCATCAATTCCCCGAACAATCCGACGGGCGCCGTCTACACCGAAGCGTCGATAAAAGACATCGCCGCCGTCTTGGAGCAAAAGCAAAAGGAATACGGCGCGCCGATCTATCTGCTCTCAGACGAGCCTTACAGGGAATTGGCCTATGACGGCGCGGCAGTGCCGTACATAACTAAATATTACGGCAATACTCTTGTCTGCTATTCGTGGTCAAAGTCGCTTTCCCTGCCGGGAGAGCGCATAGGGTATCTCGCCGTCTCGCCGGAGGCCGAGGACGCGGCGCTGATATTCGACGCGGCGTCGATAGCCACGCGCGTTATCGGCTTCGTGAACGCGCCGAGCCTGATGCAGCTTGCCGTTGCGCGGTGTCTTGACGAAAAAGTTGACGTCGCGGCTTACGACGCGAACCGCCGCGCGCTGTATGACGGGCTTACGGCCCGCGGCTTCAAATGCGCGTTCCCCGAAGGCGCGTTTTATATGTGGGTTCAGGCTCCGGGCGGAGATGACAGGGCATTTGCGGCTGCCGCTAAGAAATATAATATTCTCGTTGTACCGGGGACAAGCTTCGCGTGTCCGGGGTATGTGAGGATCGCGTACTGCATCGATAAAGCGACTGTGGAGCGTTCAATGGACGGCTTTTCAAAGCTCGCCGCCGAATACGGTTTAACAGTATAATAAAGGAGAGACTTTGCAAATGGCAAACGCTGAAAAGAAGACGATTTTATCCGGCATACAGTCCTCCGGCGCGCTGACGCTCGGCAGTTATATCGGCGCGATCCGAAACTGGGTGGAGCTGGCCGAGGACTATTCGTGCTACTACTGCATAGTGGATATGCACGCGATAACGGTCCGGCAAGACCCGGAAACGCTGCGGCGGAACACTCTGACGCAGCTTGCGCAGTATATAGCGGCGGGGCTTGACCCGGAAAAATGCGCGCTGTTCATCCAAAGCCACGTCCCGGCCCACGCGGAGCTCGCGTGGGCGCTCGGCTGCTACACGATGTTCGGCGAGCTCGGGCGGATGATACAGTTCAAGGAAAAGTCGGCGAAGAACGCGGACAATGTAAACGCCGGGCTGTTTACATATCCCGTGCTTATGGCGGCGGACATTCTGCTGTATCAGGCCGACCTTGTCCCGATAGGCGAGGATCAAAAGCAGCACTTAGAGCTCACGCGCGACGTCGCGCAGCGCTTCAACGGCGTTTACGGCGAGACGTTTAAGCTCCCGGAGCCGTATATTCCGAAAATCGGCGCGCGCATAATGGATCTGCAGGCGCCGGAAAACAAGATGTCAAAATCCTCGTCGTCGTCCGGCGGCTGCGTCTGCCTTATGGACAAGCCCGAGGAAATTTTGCGCGCATTCAAGCGCGCCGTCACGGACAGCGGTGCGCAGGTCCGGTTCAACCCGGAGAGCAAGCCCGGCGTGTCGAACCTTATGGAGATTTACGCCGTGTGCTCGGGAAAAACGCTTCCGGACGTCGAGCGCGAATTTTCCGGCCGCGGCTACGGCGATTTCAAGAAGGCCGTCGGCGAAGCCGTCGTCGAAACGCTGCGCCCGATGCGCGAGGAAGCGGAGCGGCTGCTGGAGGACCGCGCGTATCTCGAAAAGATGTGTGCCGACGGAGCGCGCCGCGCCGCGCTCACCGCGGATAAAACGCTCCGGCTCGTATATGAAAAGCTCGGCTTCGTCGCGAAGCCGGCTTTGCCGAGCGAAGCCGACGCCAATACAATCGCGAAGCCGGGCGAAGCCGCGATATAATCAAGCCGATGATCGATATCTACGTACAAATGGGAATAGCGCTTGTCGCGGCGCTTGTCATATGCTTCGCGGCTATGCCCGTCGTCCGCGCTTTCGCGAACAAGGTCGGGGCTATCGATGTGCCGCGCGACAATACGCGGATGCACGATTATCCTATCCCGCGCCTCGGCGGACTCGCGATATTTTTGGGTTTTTTGTTCTCCGTCGTGCTTTTTGCCGACGTGGACAGGCCGGTGCGGGGGATCTTGCTCGGCTCCGTCGTTATCGTTATCGTCGGGGTCATTGACGACGTCGTGACGCTGAAATGGTATGTGAAGCTTGTTTTTCAGATCGCGGCGGCGCTTATCGCCGTGTGGCACGGGATCGTCGTCTACACCGTCTCGAACCCGAATGTTTTCAGCGCGGCGGAATTTTTGAGCTTCGGGAGGCTCGCGGCGCCGATAACGGTTCTTTGGATCGTTGGTATAACGAACGCCGTGAATCTTATCGACGGGCTCGACGGGCTCGCGGCGGGAGTTTCGGGCATATCGTCCGCCACGATGTTTGTCATCGCGCTGCTCGTTTCGGAGGTGAATACCGCTATTATTATGGCGGCGCTCGCGGGGTCGTGTCTCGGCTTTCTGCCTTATAATTTCAGCCCGAAGAAGCGCGTTAAAATGCTTATGGGGGACACGGGCGCGCTAATGCTCGGGTATGTTTTGAGCACGGTTTCCATTATGGGGCTGTTTAAGTTTTTCGCGATAATATCGTTTGCCGTGCCGTTTCTTGTCATCGGGCTGCCGCTTTTTGATACGGCGCTCGCGTTTACGCGCAGGATACTTAAAGGCCAGCACCCGATGCACCGCGACAGGGGACATTTTCACCACCGCCTCGTGGATATGGGCCTTTCGCAGAAGCAGGCGGTCGCTGTCTTATACGCAATAAGCGCGATCCTCGGGCTGGCCGCCGTCGTCATAACCGCGCGGGGAGAGATACGCGCAATCATTGTCGTCGTCGCGGTCGTTTTCGCCGCTTCCGTCGGGATATATATTCTCGGCGCGCGGCGGCGCGGAAACGCCAAGTCCGCGCAGGCGGAAACGGACTCCGCCTCTGCGTCTGAGAAAGAGGACGGCGCGCCGTGAACTCACGCCGTATGCTCGGGATCGCGGTTTTCGGGCTTGTATTCATTGTTGTAGCGGTCTGCGCGGTCGCCGCTCTCTCTGGCGCCGGGCGCGGAACGGCGGAGATCGCGCTGCCGGAGCCGATGACCGATTCCTCGGCGGATATCCCGCCGGACGGCTCCGCGCACGGGCTCCAAGCCGTCGAGATCACGGCTGACAACGTGCAGGACGTCGTCGCGACGCTTGCCCGCCCGGAGGCGTATTCGCGAAGCATTATGGTCGAAAACTTTTGGGACGGCGGCAATTCCGTGCACAATTTCAGCGTAGCCGTTACCGCCGGGACGACGGCGCTGCGCACGTCCGTCGGCGGAAAGGAAAAGAACATCGTCGTGACCGAAGAGGGGCCATATATGCGGACATACATATGGTACTCCGGCGACAGCCGCGTGTTTGAGAGCTCGGCGGAGGGCGGCGCGGGCGCCGACGAATACCAGATGATATTGACTTATGAGGACATTCTGAAGCTGCCGCGCTCCGCGATAATCAACGCCGGCTTCGCGGGCGGAGGCGGCACGGAGCTTTACGCGACGTACAAGTCGGGCGAGCTGGGGTATTTAACGGAATGCCGCGTATCAATGAGCTTAGGCCTGCTCACCTCCGCCGAAATATACGACGGGGAGACGCTTATATACAGAATGACCGCCGGAGAGTGCCGCGTCGGAGAACCCGACGATATCATGATGCCGCCCACTTCGCGGGCGGGTAATTGAACGTGCGTGCGCGCACGGGGAACACGGCTGCGCCGCGGCATTTTTTGCGCCTGCGCGGCGCGGCGCCCCATTTCTTTGTCGAAAGAAATGGGGGAAAGAACGACAAAAGGGGACACCCCTTTTGAAACCCCAAATAGGGACGAGGGATGCGGCCTTTTCGGCGGTGCGGCGTTTTTGGTTAAGGCGAATCGAGACGCCTACACCGTTGGTTTGGACGGAGGTACATTGAAACGGTGTAGGGGCGACCGCCCCCGGTCGCCCGCGTCGCGCCTACGGCGCGTTCCCTGTGCCCGCAGGCACGTTAAATCACACGTCCGCGCGCTTCGCGCGCGGCGAAAGGCTTATTATGACAAGAACGCTTTTTAGAAAAAACATCGAGCCGCGCTGCGAATATTGCCGCTACGGCTCCGCCGTCGGAGAGGGCGGGGTGGCTTGCGTAAAACGCGGGATAACCGCCGGGGACGCGCACTGCCCGCGGTTTAAGTACGACGCCGTCAAGCGCGAACCCGAAACGCGCCGCGCCCCGCCGCGCTCCAAGCTGACAAAAGCGGATTTTGAGCTTTAGCGCGCCGGCGCGCGTGCGTTTGATTTGACGTGCCTGCGGGCGGCGCCACCCACGCCGGGCGGATGTTTGATTGCACGCGCTGCAAGCACGGAGAACGCGCCGTAGGCGCGACGTCGCGCGAATGCGCGTTCCCCGTGCCCGCAGGCACGTTTAATCACAATTGCGCAGCGCCTGCGGCGATGCGCAATTAGTAGCCCCGGCTTGTGTCGATGATTATCGTACTATTCGCCCCGTCCCACGTTAGGCTGAAATCGAACGCCTGCCCTACGTCTTTGAGCTTGAAGTAATTGCTTTCGCCTATGGTGTAAGCCGTAAGGCGGACTTCGGTTCCGTCGAGAAATATTTTTGAGGATGTGGGTATTGCCGCTTTATCGCCCGCGCCTTTGCCTGACATTTCGCTGCCGTCGGGAGTGTAAGGCTTGCCGGAAAGCAGATTTATCGCGTTGTTCGCGCCGTCCCAGCCGAGGTCGAATTGCTTTGCCGTGCCGCTGAGCGTATAAGCTAAATCGCGGAGCTTGAAGTAATTGGTCTCATTTATCGTGTACGCGTCAAAGGCGACGGACTTTCCGTTGACGAGCACGGTCGAGGCGTTCGGCTTTGCCGTGACCGCCGCGGGCGCGGCAATCGCTCCCGTTGAAATCGTGACGGAGGAGCCGCTCTTTTGCATATTATACTCCGCCGAGCCGAGAAGCTTGCCGCCCGCCGCCGCGCGCACCATAAGCTTGTGCGCGCCGTTTGACAGCCCGGAGAGGTCCAAGCTCTGGCGGTACGGCACATCGGAGCTCTGCGCGACTTGGGCGCCGTCAACGAGATATTGTACCGACACTCCGTCCACGGTAAAGTACGGCGCGTAAGTCAAAAGCGCGGCCCCGCCCGCCGGAAGCTCAGCCGTGCCGAGCTTTCTGTACGTGACGGACGCCTGAGTCCCGCCCTTGGCGATGAAATAATCAGAGCCGGTCATCTGGCCGTATAGTGTCTTTGCGGCGGGAGAGGCGGCGAAATCATAGCGGTTCGGCTCGCCGTCGCGTCTGACGTTAAACCAGAACATCGCCTTGACCTGCGGGAACAGCATCGGGATATACGCGTAAGCCTGCCTTATGCGCGGCAGGGCCCATGACGTCAGGTCTTCTCCGTTTTTGTTGCAGAGCAAGGACACTCCGCCCTCGGAAACGGCGATAGGCTTGCGCGAGCCGTACTGCTCCACGAGATCGCGTATGACGCCGACGGGGTTCGCGTACTTGCCCGTGCCGTAAACTGCCGCGGTGGATTCGTCCGTGTCCGGATTCCCGAGAAAGTATTTTGTCGTGTAAAGCGAAATGCCGACCCAGTCAGCGTATTGGTCGCCCGGATAGAACATATCGTAATTCAGCCCCTGTGACGAAACCGCGTTGACGGACCACAGCAGCGCGACGTTCGGCGCTTGCCTGTGCATAATGTCCGCGATGAACCGGAACGCCGCCTTGTACTCGTCGGGAGACGCGGCTTTCGGCCACGCGTTCATTTCCGCGCCGACGCGCAGCAGCACGGGAATACCGAGAGATTTCAAATACCGCGCGGCCTCGGATACCTTCGCCTCCTGCCGCGGCACATCCGCCAGCGACGCGCCCTCGTTTTTGAAATTCCACGCTATCTCGACGGCGGCGTAATCCCCGCGGGCGTAGCCGTGCTGCGACTCGTTGGCCTTGAGGTCGTTTTCCACACGGGCTTCTATATTCTCGTCCTCGAAATCAACGTAAATCAATGTGCCGCTCGGTTTCTTCGAGGAATCTATAACAGCTCCGCCGCCGGCGGGCTCTCCGAAATACACGCCGGTTTTCGGTTCGTTCACCGCGCCGTGGTGTGACGTGTCGCCGGAGCCGTCACGCAGCTCCGCGTATACGCTGAGCTGCACGTCGTAAGCCGATATCTTATTTTGCAGCTCGGTTCGCGCGAATTCCATATCGTCCGGATCTCCGCCGATTTTCGGCGTGAGCGCCTTATACGCGTCCGCGAACGCCAGCGCGATTTTATATACGCGGACGGCGTTCGCCGTGTCACCGAGCGCCTCGTACCTCTCGGCGGCTTCGTTGGCGACGACCCATACGGTATTGATCTCATAGCCGTGCCCCTCGATGTCCGAAGCCCACTCTGAGGCGCGTTTTTCCGCCGCGGCGCCTGCAAGCCAGTAGCTTATAACCTTGTCCCCATTCGCCGCGATCCCGGCGGCGTCGTTATCGGCGACGGCCTGCTCATACGGCACGTAAACGCTCCAAAAATCCTTCGGAACGCCTGATACGTCGCCGAATTTGACGGCGGACGCCGCGGGCGCGAACACCGCAGCCGCCGCCAGCAGCGCGACGGTCAGCGCGAGCGCCGCCGCCCGCCGGAGAATAATTTTGCCGTTTTTTGCTTTGTCCATTTTGTTGTACCTCCAAATTTTCGCACAATTTTTCGCAGCCTCTCTTTGCGAATTTCGGTTGGATTTTATCACCTGCCGGAACGGATTGCAAGGGCTTTCGCTTTTCGCACCGCACAGGCGAAAAACCCTCCTTGGTAAAAATTCATAAAAAGCTATTGACTTTTTCTCGCTTCCGTATTACACTCGTACAAACTATTAAAAAAGGAGAAGATCATAATGGCAACACCAGTTACAAGCACGATCCTCAACATCGAGCCCATAGACTTAGAGTACGCGGGGCTGAAGAAGGACTCGCTGAAGGGCGAGGTCGCGGTAGTCACCGGCGGCGCGAGCAACGTCGGGCTCGGCTACGCGCGCGCGATCGCGTGGGCGGGCGCAAAGGTCGTCGTCGCGGACTTTAACGCGGAGGCGGGCGCGGAGACGGAGCGCGTCATCAACGCCGAAATCGGCCCGGACACCGCGCTGTTCGTGAAAACGGACGTGACGAAGGAGGAGGACATCAAGAATCTCGCGGCGAAGGCGTTCGCGAAATTCGGCAAGGTCGATCTGCTCATCAACAACGCGATGAATATGCGCCTCAACGGGCCTATTCTAAGCTCGCCGATCAGCGATCTGGACCAATCCTACGCGATCTCCGGCCGCGGCGTCGCGATGGCGATCAAGGAATTCGTCCCCGCGATGGTAGAGCGCGGGCACGGCGTCGTTACATACAGCGCGACGCAGTTCCATTACGCGCCGCCGATGGTCGGCGGCACGATCTATTGCGCCGGGAAGGCGGCGGCGACGTCCGTCGTGATGTCTCTGGCGAACGAGGTCAAGGACAAGGGCGTTTACGTGTTCTGCCTGACGCCGGCGGGCGTGGGAAGATTCGACTTCTCCAAAATGCCGCCCCCGCCGCCGCCCGAGCCCGGTCAAGAACCTCCTAAAGACATGCCGAAATTCGATATGTCGATGTTCGGCATGCCCGGCTTCCATGGTATGATCCCGCCCGAGGCCGGCGGCGCCGCGATGGTATACAGCCTGCTCCACGCGCAAGAGCTGCACGGCTCCGGCATCATCATCAGCGACGCGTTCACCGCGATGAATTTCCCGTATCCGAACCAGGCGACGGCGCCAAAGCCTGCCCCCGGCATGGAAATGCACCGCCTGAGCGATATGGAGCTCACGATGGCGTTCTGCACGATGGGCTCCGGCTTCGCGAAATGATCCGCGAAGTAACCAAGCAATCATTTGAATAAAAACCCGCGGCGGGGCATTTGCCCCGCCGCGGAGCGTTTTAGGGCTGCTGCGGTTGACGACAATCCGCCGAGGATCCCAAATGTCGTCAGCGGACGGGATGATAGCCTAAATTGTTGTATTGACAGGATAGCTATTCGGGTATATACTTACTAAAAAGTGAAAGAAGGGAATGATAATAGCTGTGGAAACCGCAAAAGTGTTTACGAATGGAAAAAGTCAGGCCGTGCGCTTGCCGAAATCTTGCCGTTTTTCCTGCGATGAGGTCGTC
>JAISAA010000009.1 GCA_031266955.1 Oscillospiraceae bacterium
CGCAGATGCTTCATCGTGCCTTCGGACACGTGGTAGCCGGTGTTCTTAAGATGCTCGGGGCGGAATTTTTCGGCGTTGCCGATGTTGGAATTGATGTTGCCGGGGCAAAGGACCGTGGCACTCGCGCCGTAGGGCTTTAACGCCTCGGCGTAGCTGTACATCAGGTTGTTGACGGCGGATTTGGCGGCGCTGTACGGTCCCGTGGTGGAGCCGGCCATAAACGCGCCCATGGAGCTTGTCGTCGCGACGTGGAACTCTTCTTTCTTGCCGTAGGCCTTTATCATACGCGGCACGAAGATGAGCAGTCCGTTCACGACGGCGTTGAAGCACACGCCGACGACCCAGTCGAAGTCGTCAAACGTAGATACCTCGATCGGCCCGAACGAGTTGACGCCGGCGGTTTGGATCAGAAGGTGCGGGGGGCCATCGTAGACGTCCTCGACGAGGTCTGCGGCCTTCTCATACGCCGCGCGGTCGGTGAGGTCGAGCTTGATGGGGAGCACGTCGTCGCTGTCAACGCCCGAATAGGCGATGATCTCATTGACGGCCTTGTCGAGCGCGTCCTGCCGCACGTCGGCGATGGCGACCTTCATGCCCGCCTTGGAGAAGACCTTGGCCTGGCCGAGACCCGCGCCGGAGGCTCCTCCCGTGATAAACGCAATTTTTCCCGAGAATTTTTTCATTGTGTACACTCCTTAATAAAAAATGTAGGGGTAAAAGATGCGGGGAAATTCCGCTGAGCACAATTATAAACCGCCGCCGCGCGCTTTGCAAGAATTTTTTATAACGATTATATTTGAAATATGGGCGGTGGTGGAATTATCGGAGCTCAACTCAAACCACCTCGACGCCGTCATCCGGTTCAAGAAATCGCTTGCAGCCGATACAAAGCCCGCTGCTCCCGCCGATATTGTACCGCCCGCCGAACGTAAAGCCAATGGGTACGGCGAAATTTATGTCAGCAAAATGCAGCAAAAGCAGAAACGCCTGACCGAGGACGAAATCCGGCTGCTCATCGCGGACTATCAAGCCGGGAAGAGCACATATACCTTGGCCTCCGAGTTTGACTGCCACCGCCAAACTGTGAGCGAGTTGCTCCGAAAGCTACATTTTTCCGTCAATCCTCCCGGTTCGCCACAAATCTGTGCAGCATAGCCGCGGCGTCGGCGCGTGTCGCGGAGGCCTTGGGATCGATTTTGCCGTCGTCGCCGCCGCGGATTATTCCGGCTGCAATCGCCCACGCCAGCGCGTCGCGCGCGTAGTCGGACACGGCTTCGGCGTCGGCGAACGCGGAGAGCGAGGCTGCGGATGCCGGCGAGCCTGCGTAGCGGTACAGCAGCACGGCGAGGTCTTGCCGCATTATCTCCGTGTTCGGCGCGAATTTGTTATCGCCGGTTCCGGTCACTATGCCGAGAGACGCCGCCCACGCTATCGCGTCGGAGTACCATTGTCCTTGTGGCACGTCGTCAAATCCTGCTGCATCGGGGTTCGGGACGCCGAGGGCGGCGTCCCCTACGGCGAGGCGGTACAATACCGTTACGAGCATAGCGCGAGACATATTTATGTGGGGACTGAACGTTCCCCCGGTCGTGCCCCGGAACAGGCCGCAGGCGTATACGAATTGTGCGTCGTCATAGAACCAGTCGGATTTGCTTATGTCGGTGAACGGAATCACGGTCATGCTCGGCGCGGTTTGCGCGGGTACGGACGGAGCAGTCGGCGTTGATGAGGATTTTGACGGGGCGCTGCTGCTTGGGATGCCGTAGAACGGCGGAAGCTGCGGGGCGCGGGGCGGCGTTGTGGTTCCGTCTTTCAGCGTCTCAATTTTTTCGACGCTCATATCGCTCAGGATAGTATCGGCGTCCAGCGTTTCGCTGACTACGACCGTTTTGATTTTTCCGTCGCCGGAAACTATCGCGCCTGACGCGGCTTTTGTAATAGTCAGCGTATTGACGACCGCGTCCCCGGCGAGCGTGAGCGCGGCTGCGTCCGTCACTTCGACCGAGCTTAAAGAGCCGCGAAGCTCGACCTCCTGTTTTGTTTCAATGACTATCTTCTCCGCCACTCCGTTTTTGGAGTCGTTCTCCACGATGGCGGCGGACTTAACGACTGTTTCCGCCGCTTTTGTGTCGTCCTCGAACACCACGCGCACGGGCTGGTCGTCCGCATTTTTTAGCACCTTGTTCACTTCTATGCTGCCTACGGTCACGCCTTTCAGGTGGACGCTGCCCGAGCCGCCGCCGTAGATACCCATATACGGGTAGTTACCGTAATTGATTTGCACATTCCCGTTTTTAACCTGGTCGTTGACTCTCGTTTCGCCTTTTACCGTGACGTATGTCAGCACAGATGAATCGGCGTGTATGTCCACATCGCCTTCTACGATCATGGAACGGGAAAAATCGCCGACCGAAACCATTGCGCCGCTGATTTTAAGATCGCCCGTGATGGTATTGAGGTTGCTGTTCCAGCCGGTAACGAGAGACTTAACGCTTCCAAAGGAGACGTCGCCCTCATAGCCGCCGTAGTTGTTGTAGCCGCTTGTGCTGTAGCCGCCCCAGACGGTCACGGAGCTGGTCGAGTTCAGTTCGACGTC
>JAISAA010000029.1 GCA_031266955.1 Oscillospiraceae bacterium
CAACTGCGAACAACCCCCGTAAGCCCCCGCGATTCAGAGGATTCCAAAGGACACTTCCTTTGGCGGTTCTTTCCCCCATTTCTTTCCGCAAAGAAATGGGGCGCCCGCCGCGCAGGCGAAAAAACGCAAAAAAGCGGCAGGCTACCGGCGCCGCGCTTCGCGCGCGCCGCCCTGCTCCTCAAGCGCGCGGCGAAACTGTGTTTCATAGAGCTCCGTATACACGCCGCCGAGCGGCACGAGCTCGCGGTGCGTCCCGCGCTCGACGATCACGCCGCCGCTGATGACAAGTATCTCGTCGGCGGACATTACGGTTGACAGGCGGTGGGCGATGACGATGCTCGTCCTGCCGCGCAGCAGCGGGTCGATGGCGTCCTGAATAAGGCTTTCGGATATGGAGTCCAGCGAGCTTGTCGCCTCGTCGAGGATCAGGATTTTCGTGTTTTTCAGTATCGCGCGCGCGATGGACAACCGCTGGCGCTCGCCGCCGGAGAGCTTTATGCCGCGGTTGCCGATGACGGTGTCGTAGCCGTTTGACAGGCTCGCTATGAAATCGTGGATATTCGCGTCGCGGCAGGCGTCGATCAGCTCGGAATCGGCGGCGTCGGGCTTGGCGTACAGCAGGTTTTCTTTTATCGTGCCGTTGAACAGATATGTATCCTGATTTACGACGCCGATGTTGCGGCGCAGGAAATTGAGGTCAAGCCTGCGTATATCCGTCCCGTCGAGCTCGACGGAGCCGCCCGTTACGTCGTACAGCCGCGGGATGAGATTGATAATCGTGGATTTCCCCGCGCCGGAGGGGCCGACTATCGCGACGGAGCGCCCGGGCTTAACCTCAAAGGAAACGCCCTTCAATATCTGCTTGTCGGGCTCATAGCTGAACGTCACGTCCTCAAAGCGCAAATTGCCCGTCACGTCCGCGGGGACGACGGCGTCCGGCGCGTTTTCGATTTCAAGCTTCATATCAAAATAGTCGAACAGCCGCGTGAACAGCGCCATCGAGCGTATCATGTCAACCTGGATATTCAGCAGGGAATTGACGGGCATATAAAGCCGGCTTAAAAGCGACACCATAATTGTAATGTCACCGACGGTGAGACCGCCGCCGTAACGCAGTACGAGAAGCCCGCCGACAAGATAGATGAGCATCGGCCCTATATTCGTGAACGTCCCGATCGCGAACATAAACCACCGGCCTACCATACTCTCGCGCAGGCTCAGCGCGACACGGGCCTTGTTCGCCTCGTAATATTTCTTGTATTCCCGATCCTCCGCCGTGAACAGCTTTACGAGAAGCTGGCCGCTTACGGACAGAGTTTCGTTGAGTATTTGATTTATCTCGTCGTTTTTCTCCTGAGAGCGGCGCGTGAGCTCCCAGCGTTTTTTGCCGACGGTTTTTGTCGGGATGACGAAAAAGGGAACCATAATTACGCCGACCGTCGCGAGGATCCAACTCTTGCGGTACATCGCGATGAGCGCTATTATCAGCGTGGAGGAATTGCTGATAAGCTGGGTGAGCGTGCCCGTTATCGTCTGCTGGACGCCGTCGGCGTCGCTTGTCATTCTGGTGATTATATCTCCCTGCTTGCTCGTCGAGAAAAAGCGGTGCGGCATTTTCTGCAAATGCGCGTAAAGGGCGTTTTTCATATCGAAGGTTATGTGCTGGGCGATCCAGGCGTTGAGATAGCTTTGCGCTATGTTTATGAGATTTGAAATTATGAAAAGCGCGAACGAAGCGCCGATCAGCGTCAGCAGCGTGCGAAACGCGTCATTCCCCGCGACGGCGCGTATAACGGCGCCGACCGGGCCGGATATCCGCACGGCGCCGCCCGCGATGGCGTCCACCATCCCGCCCGTCAGTATCGACGGGTAGATCGAGAAAAACGACGAGACAATGATCGCCGCCATAACGAGCAGAAGCTGGGGAATGTACGGCGTCAGGTAAGAAAAAATTCTTTTCAGGAGCTTCGCCGTGATTTTCGGCCTGTTTTGCTTTTCCTCCGGAGTCAGAAAACCTCTCGCACCTCTCGGCCCTCCCGGTGGCGGCATAATCGATCACTGCCTTTCTGCTGAATTTTCCTCCAAGAGCCGATGCAGCTCGACTCCTATTTCAGAGTAACGCGATTCTATGTCCCGCAGTTTTTCAGTCAATTGGTCAAGCTCTTCCGAGTTATAGCGGCGGAATATCGCGCGCAGCTCTTCGAGCTCCTCCGACAGCGCTGATATTTTCTTCGCGGCCTCGGCGTTCATCTCGGAGCTCAGCGCCGTAAGGCGCTCGTTTTCCTGCGTCAGGCCTCCCGCGAGCTCTCGGCTTTCCGCGAGCTGCCAGCGCAGCCCGTCGAGCTCAGACGATATCGATTTCACGCAGGCTATCACATCCTCCCTGTTGAAGCCGAGAAACGCGCTCCTGAATGTCGTAATAAAGTCTTTCATTCGTAAATCCTCCGTATATTTTCACGTATATTTTACAGCGCCCGGCCTTACGCCGCAATGTCCTCATAAGAAAACTCGCCTTCGCAGACGGGGAAGGCCTCGCGGTCCCACTCGTACAGCGCGAGCATATCCGCGTCGCTTTTCAGAAAGGCGGTCTCGAAGCCCTCCAAGTCGCACATCGCGGGATCTACGTGGTAATAGGCGCCGTCGTAGCTGACGATGTTCCACGCGTGGCGCTGCCCGTCCCGAATCCCGAGCACGACGTAGCACGGCAGAGACAGCGAATCGCACAGCGCCTTGTACGCCATGGCGTAGCCCTCGCCGATGGCGGAGCCGCCTAAAAGCGCGCCGTAAGCCGTCGCGGAAAGGCTCTGAGTCGGATATTCCGAAAGCGCGGCGGCGGCTGTGTCATATTCGGCGAGCTCCGAAAGACTGATACACAGCGAGAGCAGTATTTCCACGTCGCGGCCTCCCGTGGCGGTCTCCGCTATATCGCGCGCCGCCGCGCGCAGCCATTCCGAAAACCGCGCGAGCACGGACGGCGATTGGCTATAGCCGAACGTGAGCTCGATCAGGCGTTCGGCGCCCTCCGCCGGCTCCGGCGGGTAGACCGTCGCCGTCATTATCGGCGGCATAACGGCCCTCAGCGGATTTTCGTAGTATATTTCCGTGACGTAGCCGATGACGGCCTCGCCGGAAATGCCGGGTATACTCGTGCGTATCGCGGCGTCCTCGCGGTGATCGCTTATCATATTGAGCAGCTCGGAGCGCAGATAGCGCTGCGTGGACGCCGTTATCACGGCTTCGAGCTGCGCGCGCGCGCGGCGGTAGGACAGCTCGAAGGAGACCTCGTAGTACGAGACGATAGGCGTCACGGCGTACTCGATATCGGACAGCGCGTAAGAGCCTAACGCGTCGCGCAGCAGTATATCATCGCGCGCGAGCTCCAAGTCGAGCTCTAAATCCCCCGCGTATTCAAATATGTTTATCCTGCCGGAGGATAGTCCGCGCGTCAAGAGCGCGTAGAGCGCGCCGCGCAGCTCTTTGAAATCGGACGCCTCCGGGACGGCGTTGTCCGGCGAGGGCGGCGACAGCTCGGCGTGGGGCTCGACCGTCAATCTCTCGGTCTCGAGTATTCGCGCGCAGCCTGTCAATGACGCGAACACCAGCGCTGAAATGAAAAGCGCCGCAGTGCGCCGCGCTGACAAAAAAGCGATCCCGGTCACACGAGCACGCCCCCTTGTCCGAGCAGAAAATCCGTGATGCCGGCGGTTTTTATGCCGTTTCTGTTCCCGGCGGCGCCCGGGTCGGCGCTGAGGATGTATTTCGGATAATTGTCCCGCAGGGAGGACAGGACGGCGAAGGCGTCGTTTTCCGAGCGCTCCGGATGAGCTTCGCGCCCGAGCTGGATATACACGCGCTCGTCGCCGCGCTGCGCGACGAAATCGATCTCGCGCTTGCCGTATTTGCCGATGTATACGCCGTAGCCGCGCCGCGCGAGCTCTAAATACACCGTGTTTTCGATGGATTTTCCGACGGCCTCGGGAGAGAAGCCGAGCGTCGCGAAGCGCAGGGAGACGTCCGCGAGATAGAATTTTTCCTGCGTTTTCAGCGGCTCCTCGGCTTGCAGGTCGTATCGGCCGCAGCGCGAGATTATGTAGGCGTTTTCAAGGCGTTCGAGGTAGGTATAGACTGTTTCGAGGTTTATTTCCTTGTTTTCGCCCTTAAGGCTGTCCGAAAGGCGCTTGGCGGAGAACGTGTGCCCGACGTTTTCAAACACGAAGCGGATTATGCGCGTAAGCTGGTCGGCGCGGCGGAGCTGATGAGAGCCGACGACGTCGCCCCAGACGGCGGCGCCCATAATGTCGCGCACGTGCGTATACGCCTCGTCCTGCGTGTGCTCGCGGGTGTGCAGGGCGGGAAAGCCGCCCGTCATAATGTACCGCGCGAGCTCGCGCGGGGTGTCCTCAAGACTCGCGATGCCCTCGCGGAACGTCAGATATTCCGAAAACGACAGCGTGGAGACGTTTATGACCTCGCAGCGCTCGTCGAGTATCGCCAGCACCGACGGCGAAACGACGGCGCTGTTAGAGCCCGACACAAATATATCGACGTCAAAATCATGCAGCAGATGCAAAACAGCCCGTTCCCAGCTATAGACGCGCTGCGGCTCGTCGAGGAACAGGTAAAACCGCCCGGGCGCCGCCGCTATGCGCTTTGAAACGGCGTCGTAAAGCTCCGCCGACTCCGTAATATCGGCGTTTTCAAGCCCCTCGAAGCTGTATACCGCGATGTTTTGCCGAGGCGCGCCGCGCTGCGCGAGCTCGTCGCGCAGCGTTCGCAGGATCGTCGTTTTGCCGGAACGTTTCATACCGGCGAGCAGCTTGACCGACGGGGAGCCGAGCCCCGCGAGCAGCCGGTCGGTATACAGCGGTCTGTTTATCATATGCCGCGGAGCCTGTCCTTTCAGCGTAATTGTGATATTTCTGGTATTCTATCACATTTACGCAAAAAAAGAAACCGGTAAAAAACATTTTTTGCGGCCGCTGCCGGGAAGCGCACCGCGGTAATCGGCAAAAGCTATTCGGGTACAGCTTGCTATAACCGGCGCCGCGCTCGATCCTTTTTTCGCCTGCGCGGCGAGCGCCCCATTTCTTTGCGGAAAGAAATGGGGAAAAGAACCGCCAAAGGAAGAATCCTTTGGAATCCTCTGAATCGCGGGGGCTTACGGGGGTTGTTTGCAACCGATAGGCGCGCCGCTGTCATTTTAGGGCTGTTTTGGGGGGAGTGGTGCTGTAGCGCTCTGTGTCAATACGCGAATCGGCTCGTTTCGCTGCCGCCCTGCTGTGCGGGCGACGGGGGAATGTGATATATTAATGTTAGGATTATTGAAGCACAAGGATACGGAGGGGCGGTTTTATGCTCGCGCTTTATATATCAGCGCTTGAAACGGACGAAGAACGTGATAAGTTCGCATATTTGTACGAGGAAAATTACCGGCTGCTGATGAATGTCGCCCGCAGAATCGTCCGGTCTTCGGAGCTGGCGGAGGAGGTCGTACACGATACGTTTGTTACCGCACTTGAGCAGAAAGAAAAATTTCTTTCTCTGGACGCGGTAAATTTCCGAAACTTTTGCGTTAGGGTTATTAGGAACAAGTGTATTGATATCCTGCGGCGGAATAAACCGCTGAACGGCGCCGTGGCGCTGGACGCGGAGGACTCACCCGATTTGATTTCGGATGAAACGCCTTTTGAACTCCGGCTTGTAAGTCAAGAGGATTACGCCCGACTGATGGCTTGCGTCGCGGAATTGGATCCGATTAACCGACAGATTCTGGAGATGAAATACGTTCATGATCTGCCCTTTGAAGAAATTTGTTCCGAACTCAATATGACCTTTCCGCAGGTAAACGGACGTTTGGCGAGAACTCGCGCCAAGGTCAAAGCCCTATTTGAAAAAGAGCCGTGAGCAACGACGAAAGGAATAGCCGCAATTATGAAAGAACCCATTTTCAAAGACAACAGCGTGCTGGAAGCTGTATTCCGGCAGGCGGTCATCGAAAACTATGAAAACGAGCTTGACGAATTGAATAACGAACCGGACGTGTCCGTTTCGGACCGCCATAGGCGGCGTATGGAGGCGCTGTTCGCCAAAGCGCGCCGCGAAAAGCAAACGGCGGTCATCATCGTATGGGCAAAGAGATTTTCGGCGGCGGCGGCCTCGCTGCTTGTCATCGTCGGCGCCTTGCTGATGACGGTTCCTGCGGTGCGAGCGAGCGCGGGCGAAGCGTTCGTCGCGTTTTGTGAAAAATATGTGACCTTCGGCTCGGGCAGCGCCGAAGTGCCGGACGCCGCCGTGGACTGGAGCCCCACATTTATACCCGAGGGATTCAGCGAATCAAGCAGAGCGCAGTTCACAACGATTACCGTTATCCGCTATGCCGACGCAGAAGGCGAAATTATTGAGTTTATGTATATGCCCGCCGACGATTCGATGTCTGTCAATTACGAGCACGTTGATTACGGGCAGACGCTTCACGGCGATATCGTCTACCACACATTTGCGGCGGAGACCGACGAGTACAAAAGCGCGGTCGTGTGGGATACCGACGGATATATCTTTAATGTGACGGCCTATCTGCCCGTTGAACAGCTTCTTGAAATAGCGTGGTCTGTCGGCGGAAAATAAATTTTAATAATTTCTGAATTTCATCGGTAAATTTTGTCCGCCCGTGCGTTATATAGGGTAAGAGGAAAGAAAATCCTCGAATCTTAATAATTATCAGGAGGGCAATTTTATGAGAACCGGCAAAAGAATCCTCGCGGCGGCTTTGTGTTGCCTGTGCTTGCTGAGCGCGGCACAAACGGGCGCCGCAGCCGCGCCCGCCCAAACGAGCGGCATCCAGCCGTTTTGGACGACCATATCCTCCATCTCGCTGTCAATGACCTATTCAAACGGTAAGGTCAATTGGGAGGGGTACATTTCCGGCAATTCCAACGTGACGAGCATAGCCGCGACGTACACGCTGGAAAAACGCAACTCAAACGGCACATATTCCTCCGTGGACAGTTGGTCAGTCTCCGGCAGCGCGACCTACCTCGACAGCAGCGGCTCAAAAACCGTCGCGACAGGGACATACAGGCTCACGGTGAATGTGACCGTCACAGCAAGCTCCGGCGCCTCCGAGACCGCCGACAAAAGCTTGTCTAAAACATTCTCATAGCCGCGCCGATGGCGAGACCGATGTGAGGATGTTCCGGCGAATAACGGGAAAGGAGTATTCTGTTATGAAAATCATCAAGGCGCACACGAGGCTGACGGCAATGAGTATCGCGCTCATCGTAGCGTTGGCCGCGGTTTCCGCAGCCGCGGGAGCGGGCTTTGCCTATTATGGTGAAAATGCTGATTGTCGCGGCAACGGTTTTCGTGACGATAGCTATCACGCCTGAGAGAAAAAAGGACTCTATAGCCTTTATTCATTTTGCGTCGGTCCTTACGCACAGCTTTCTAGGATTGACGCAACCAGACATTTCACCGGCAGATAGAAAACAAAAAATATTTATTTTAGGAGCTTGTTTATGAAAAGGTTTTTCAGCGTAATAATTTCCACGGCTATCGCCGTATCTATGCTGTTCACAATGGTTGCAAGCGCGGCAGCGGCGGACGGAACGCCGGATGATACAGCCGGTATTGCTGTTGTTATTGGCAACGATGAACTCTCGCAAAAAGACTATCCGCTTGATACAGAATTCGACGACATTAGAAAATCGGATGATGGATACTATGCGATGGCAGTCTCGACATCTGCAGGAGAAAAATATATTCCGGTAGGTCGTCTTGATATAGACTTGGTTAATCCGGATAATGTTAATACAGCGCTATCGCGCACTGATATCAAGCCGGAGATTAAGGAAGCCATCCAAGAAAGCAGCGCACTCGCAATTGAAAGCGGCGTTGGCTCACGTGTAGTTACGCTATTTTCACAGGCGTTATTGCCGAAAATCGATTTATTATCAAATGCGCGAAAGCCCACAGCTGTTGCTACGCTTGCTCGAAAAAGCAGAGCCACAAAAATCACGCCATACGCACCGGAATATACATATATAACGTACAGCGGAGTTCCGATGGTGAGTGAACGGTTATATTATACGTCAGTTGATAGCAATCTTTTTACCTTAAAAACTGGCGTAACGACAAAAGATGTTATGGCTACACTTTCAACAATGGTGGTTGAGGTAGCGGGCAGTTTTGTGCCGACGCTTGTATCAATCGTTACCTCGGGCTTTGCAGACCTCTATGCAATGTACACCAACGCGAACCCGTCTGCGGTGGGAAATACAAAGGACAAAGCAGAGGCTCGAATTACGTTTGACGAAATAAAGCAGTGGACATATGTGAACCCGCCTAATGCCGCTTGGATACTTGGACTATATTCAGAAAAATTAACAGTTACAGCCGTATATCATTACCAATATTACTGGTATCCGTCCACGCTCACAGGAAGAAGCGAATCTAATACAAAGTCCACATCGTCGGTTTATGAAACGCCTAACTTTTCAACTTCGTTTGCTACGGCACTCGCACGGCTTCAGGGAGGACAGGCAGCGTTAGAGGAACGTGTTACGAAATTCAAAATAGGCACTGTAACTTGTAATATAACTTTCTAAATTGGCGCTTTCAATTTTCATCAAGCCGGTTTATTATATATAAACCGGCTTGCCGTTTTGGGCGGTAAATAAAAGCTCAATAACTACGACGAGGTGTTGCGTGAAATGAAACCGGACAAACCATTCAGACCGCCAATAATAGATTACAGGAACGCAAAAGTTTTCTTATTGGCCGGTGTTTCTTTGGGCGCGGTCGTCAGCGTCTTGTCCGTCAATTTTTTTGACGGAGACGCCGGCGAGCTTTTGCTGCCCGGGAAACTCATACTTGGGATAGGCGCAGCCATAATTTTGGCGTCGCTGTTCTTGTACCACAGATATAATGTATGCCCGCATTGCGGTTGGCTGCTTCCGTCGCGCACATTACTCATACCTACATATTGCCCGGAATGCGGCAAGAAGCTCAGCGACCTGCCGGAATGAGGCGCTCCGTACGCCGATATAATTAGTTTGCCAAGACTTTATGAAAAAGGAGCGACCGCAATGAAAAAGCTTACATCAAAAACGGTTTTCAGAGTATTGCCGGTCATATTGACCGTTTCTCTGATTGCGAACATCGTATGTATCATAATGATCCGTAAACACATAAAATCCGACGATGAGGCGTTTCGGGCAGTCACAGCTTCCGCCGCTGACTCGTTGCGGGAATACCTCGGCGGAGACGACCAGTATTCGTATTATTACGCGGTTTCCGATTTGAGAAGCGTATATTATTACACAGCAGAGAGGCAAACTGAAAATCAGGCGGAATATATGCGTTTGCTGCATATGCTCTGGTTTGAATTCTCCGTCCGCGAAGCCCCGCCGGAGGACGCAGTTGCCAAGGTGATATCAGCCCTCGAGCTGACGCTCGAAGCCCCCTCGCGGCACGAGGAAATATTTTCGCTTCTAAATGAAGCGGTCTCCTTGCAGCAAAACTCTCAGATATAATTGCGGGCGGTTCCTAAAAGCCGGGGAGCCGCCCGCCCCTTTTTGCGCTTGCCGAAAGAATGCTTTGCATTCATTCCCGCCGTATGCTATAATAAATTAAGCCGAAATACTGGCCGAAATAAAATATTAGGAGCTGGGTTTTACGATGTTAAAGAAACAAAAAATTATCACCGGGATTTTTGCATTTTCGGTTCTGCTCTCCATGCTGCTCGTCTCCTGCGCCGGAAACGGGGACGGCGGCGTGATGCCGGACGCGACCGAAACTCCAACCGCGACGCTCGAACCGTCCGAGCCGGAAATCCCGGCTGGCTCTCCCGAAACGGAGCCTCAGCCGGATGCCGAAGCGTCGCCGCTTCCTTCCGGAACGCGCTCGGAGGACGGGAGCACACTTGTTAACGAATGGTCGGGTATCTCGCTGACGTTGCCGGAGGGCTGGGAGGGGCTCCCGGAAAGGGACTACGAATACAGTAACACGGTACCCGCTTTATCCGTCGTTGACTTTGAGGCGCACAGACCCGGCGCCGTATACTCCCCGCCGAATATAACTATCACTTACAGCAAGATGACCGATGAGTTTGGCCCCGAAGAATACGGCTTAGAGAAGCTCTGTGACAGGCAGGTTGAGGCTATGCGCGTTTTCGGCGAGTTTTTGAAGCAGAACATAACCGAAACCGGTAGAGGAACCTCTGTTGTCGGCGGCGCGGAGTACGCGGTAGTGTCCGTGTATACCTCCCCGGCGGAGGACGCCGAATATCAGGCGGCGGCGTATAATACGGACTACTACGTACGCATACTTGACGACGTTGTCATATCCATCGTGACAACATACGACGACGCGTCGAAAGCCGATATGGATGCGCTCGTCGCCGCGATCGTGCCGGCTGTGTGAATTCGACAGGCGGTTTCTCAAACTTAAAAACTACTGTGATTTATGAAAAGGCCGGGCGGTTCGCAAACCGCCCGGCCTTTTTTCGCTTTCTCATTCGCTGTAATCCAAATCATTTTGCTTGTTACAAGCGTTAATCAAAATATTTTGCGATTAAACTAAATTTATTTTGATTAACGAATGAATAATCAAAATGGAGCAACGCGCGTCCGCCGCGCAAGCGCGGCGTTCCCCGTGCCCGCAGGCACGTCAAACCAAACGTCCGCACGCTCGTCGCCAAGGCGCGAAGCGCCCGGGCTGTAAGCCCGTAATTGCAAATCACACGTCCGCGCGCTCGCGCGCGGCGAACCGGCGGGCCAGATACACGAACGGCGTATCGAGCAGGCTTGTGAATATGTATATCACATACGTTGAGACGATTATCGAGACGAGAGTCCCCGTGTCGTACACGCCCCAAAACGCGCCCAGGTTGAAAAGCACGGCGTTTACCATCTGGCTGATAAGCGTCGAGCCGTTGTTGCGCAGCCACAGCGCCGGCTTTTTGGAGCCCAGCCGCTTTTCGGTGAAATCCCACCACTTGTGGTAGAGTATAACGTCGAGCTTTTGCGAGATCGCATAGACGAAAAGCGACGCGAATATCAGCCGCGGGGTGTTCGCGAAAATCGCGCGGACGGACGGCGACGCCCAATCGTCCGCCGCGGGCACGTAAAGTAACCACGACTGTGAGATCGCGAGGAAGCACACGGACGCGAGTATTCCGATGTTCACGGCGCGCGACGCCGCTTTCTTTCCGTAAAGCTCGCTTAAAATATCGGTCGTCAGAAATGTTGACGCGAAGAGCACGTTCCCGAGCGTCTGCTCCATCCCGAACGCGCGGACGAGCAGCAGCACCTCGATATTCGCCAGAATCGTCGCGACCACGTTCCACGCGACAAGACCGCGTTCCCCGAACAGTCGGCTGAATAACACCGTGAGCGAAAAAATAATCAGGACGGACGCTAAAAGCAGGAGTTCGTTTGTAAACTGTGACATAGCAAAATTACCTCTTTCGTTTTTTTGTAAAAATAGATTTTGATATCCTCTCGAAGCTTTCAGCGAAATATGTCACCTCTTCCGCTGTTGTTTCGCTCGAAAAGCTTACGCGCAGCGCGCCGTCTATGACGGGCGGCGGGAGACGCATAGCTTCAAGCACGTGGCTGCGCGCGCCTTTTTTGCAGGCGGACGAGCGCGAGACGTATATCCCCTCCGCGTCAAGCGCGTTCATAAGCGTCTCCGCGCGGCGCCCCGGCAGCGAAACGCTGAGAATATACGGCGAGCCGCCGCGCGATATGATAACGGCGTCCGGGAGCCGCGCCGTTATTTCGGACACGGCAAGCGCGTTTAACGCTTCGGCGCGCGCGTAATTTTCCGCAAGACTCACCCCGGCCAGCCTTGCCGCCGCGCCGAAGGCGGCGATAGCGGGCAGCGCCTCGGTGCCGGCGCGCATACCTCGCTCTTGCCCGCCGCCGAGCAAAAAGGGCCGCGGCGAAAGCTTTTTCCGCGTTATCAGCGCGCCGGTGCCCTTCGCGCCGCGTATCTTATGCGCGCTGACGGAGACCATATCCGCCCCGAGGGAGGCGAGCGTATACGGAAGCTTGCCGTACCCCTGCACGGCGTCCGTGTGCAGCAGAGCGGGCAGAGCTCGCCGCGCTATCTCGTCCGCCGTTTCGCGGACGGGGTTGACGGCGCCCGTCTCGTTGTTCACGAGCATAAGCGAGACGAGGACGGTGTCCTCTCTCAGCGCGGCGGCGATATCCGCAAACGGGACGGCGCCGGACGCGCCGGGTGCCAAAAACGTCACGTCAAAGCCGCGCCGCGCGAGAGACTGCGCGGGACGCAGCACGGCGTCGTGCTCCGCGAGAGAGGTGATGACGTGAAGGCCGGCTTTTGCACCCGTTCCGGCGCGGGCTTCGGTTCCGAGAAATATCGCTAAATTGTCGGCCTCCGTGCCGCCGGACGTGAATATCACGTTCTCCGGAGCGGCGCCGATAACGCCCGCGACGTCCGCGCGCGCGTTTTCAAGTATTTCCGCGGCGCGGCGGCCCGGAGCGTGCGCGGAGGACGGGTTGCCGAAATCCTCGAGCATAGCCCGCGCGGCGGCGGCGGCGGCCTCGGGAGCGGCGCGCGTCGTCGCGGCGTTGTCGAGATAGACGGTTTTCACAGCGATTGCCGCGCTCACGCGTGGTCGCGCGGCGGCTCGCGCAGCATTTCAAGGCCGTGCTTCAGCGCTCCGAGAACGGCCTCGATATTTTCGCGCGCGGCCCTAGGGCTGCCGGGCAGGTTTATTATGAGCGTTTCGCGGCGTATGCCCGCGCGCGCGCGCGTCAGCATTGCGCGGTCCGTGATTTTAAGGCTGCTTTGCCTCATCGCCTCAGGAATGCCGGGTGCCGCGCGCTCTATTACCTCAAGCGTGGCTTCCGGTGTGACGTCGCGCGGGGAGAAGCCGGTGCCGCCTGTCGTTATGACGAGGGCGAGCTTTAATCCATCGGAGCATTTTATCAGTTCGCGCTTGATATCCTCCCGCTCGTCGGGGACTATCGAGGTATAGACGACGTCAAAGCCCGCCCCGCGCAGCGTTTCGGCCACGGCGGGGCCGGACAAGTCCTCGCGCTCTCCCGCGGCGCCCTTGTCGCTGACGGTGATAACCGCCGCAGTATACACAGTATCGTCCATAGCGGATATCACACGCGCCAGGCGCGTATCAAAGCGCCCGCGGGCAGCGGCGGCGAGGAGGGCGGTATCTCGCCCAACAGATCGCAGCCGGAGAAGCTGGACAGCGCGCCGCCGCCCTGCTCCTCGTACTCGCGGAAGCAAGCGGCGCCGTCCGCTATTTCAAGCCTCCCGCGCAAAAGCCGCGTGCGCGGCGAGCTTTTGCGGTCATACGGTTCGCTCAGGCGGACGAAAACCGGATCGGGCCCGATATCGCGTCTGCCGGCCAGCCGCCGCAGGAACGGCGCGGCGATATGCAGCAGCCCGATGAGCGCGCTGCCCGGATTGCCCGAAAGCGAAAGCAGCAGCTTGTCGTCAACCCGCGAGGCGAGCATCGCCCCGCCCG
>JAISAA010000038.1 GCA_031266955.1 Oscillospiraceae bacterium
TTGCTGCTTGCGCCGGAGCCGAAACAGTCAAAAATGCTTGCGCTGATTACTGAATTTAATATTGAAGTATTGCCGATAACCGATGAATCGGACGAATTGGCCGACATATACATTGCGGAAGGGGTTATTCGGCAATATACTAATTTGCACCGCAAAGGAGGTTTTGCAAGATGAACAAGAATCCGAAGAGTAATCCTTTTGAGGACGAGCTTGACTCTATTCGCATTAAGCTGTATGAGCAAACAAAGGATATGACGAGGCATGAGCGCGTCACGTTCTTTCACGATATGGCGAAAGAGGGGTTTGAGAGGCATGGTTTAACACCACGCTATGCAAATCTTCCGATTGTTCGGAGGCAAGCCCAGCCATAAAATATTGCCCCCGTAGCAGGTCGCTATGTCGGTCACAGAGATCAAGTACGAAAATACACACCGGGGATGTGACTTCAATGAAAAGAAAGCTGCGTGCCAATGCTTTTGCAATGCTCTTGTTGCTTGCACTATTACTCGTAGGCTGCGGACGAAGTACAATTCAGGAAAGCGCGTTATCGGAAGAAAGTCCGGCGGCAACAGTAGTTCAGCCGCCGGACGCTACGCCGGTAGAGCCGTCTGCTGAGCCGGAAAGCGTCGTAACCCCGACGGCTCCAATCGTGCCGGAAACGCCCGTTTTTTCCGAAGAAGCATCAGCTCCGCCGTCCGCGCAGACTTCTTCGGAGGACCGGAACAGGACACAGGAATTGCCTGAAGGTACACCGTCGCCGGAACAATCGGATGAGGAACAGCCTCGGAAAGAGAGCCCGGGCGGAAATTTATCACTCGCAGGCTATAAGATAGGGATCGACGCCGGACACCAAGGACGGGGGAATTCCGCGCAGGAGCCCGTCTCTCCCGGTTCCGAGGAGACTAAAGCGAAAGTGACGTCCGGAACGCAAGGGCGCTTTACAGGTGTGGCTGAGCATACGGTGAATCTCAACGTCGCTTTGCTGCTGGAAGAAAAGCTCCTTGATCTTGGTGCGGAGGTCGTGATGGTGCGCAGGACTCCGGAGGTGGACATATCAAACGTCGAACGAGCGACTATGATGAACGACGCCGGAGTTGACATAGTCATACGTATTCACGCCGACGGCAGTGAGGACGCGAGTGTCAGCGGCGCGTCTATGCACGTTCCGGCTTCACAGGATACCGCCGCAATCAATGATGCGAGCCGCGCGGCGGGCGAGGTCATTTTTAAGGAATTTATCAGCGTAACAGGGGCAAAGGATAAATGCGTCGTCGGGCGGCGGGATTTGAGCGGCTTCAACTGGTCAACTGTGCCCGCGGTGCTCATTGAGCTCGGGTTCATGACAAACGAGGAAGAGGACAGATTACTTACAACGCCGGAATATCAGGAGCTCTGCGCAGAGGGGCTTGCCCGCGGGATCGTCAACTGGAGCCAGTCGCAATAACGCCTGGTAGCAAGTCTGTATTTATCGCTAAAAATGTGCTCGAGGAAAGCAAAGCTTAGCCCGATTAGGACTGCGGCGCGTGGAGCGGACGTATTCGCCGCCATTGAATCCGTGGACTCCCCTGTTTCAGTAATAAATCATCCCGCGATAGACACCATATTCATTGGCTAAATACCAAGCCCGCTTGAGCTGCTCCCACACGGTCAGTTTTTCCTCCGCCCGTTTTCTGACCGTTTCGGCGTACAGCACCGACAGACGCGCGAGGACTTCATCGCCGCCCTCTATAACAAGCTCCCCCGCAAGCCCGCCGCGCACGACGGCGGCGTAAGCGAACGGCGCCGCAATTATGCTCTCCGCGTATTCCCCGCCGCGCGCAAAAATGAAAGAGCACTCCGCCCCGGCGACAAGCCCCACCGAGGGCTTTACGCCGGAAATGACGGGTATCAGCGCCCCGATCTCGTCTCCGCGTTTTATAGTCACGCGCTCGTACGCCTCAAACGCCCAGTCGTACAGCGCCGTGTGGTCGGCCCAATCGTCGGGGTCGCTGAGCGTCACGCATATAAAGCGCATTCCGTCGCGCTCCGCGCAGGACACGAGACTGCGCCCCGCGCTTTTCGTGTAGCCGGTTTTGACGCCGAGCGTTCCGGGATACTCCAACAGCAGTCTGTTGTGGTTTTTCAGGCTGCGCCCCGCGGCGTTTGTCTGTTTTGTGGAGACGATTTCGGCAAAAATTTCGTTTTCCATCGCCGCGGCGGTGATTTTCGCGAGGTCGCGGGCCGTGGAAAAGTGACCGTCCTCGTCGAGCCCGCTCGGGTTGGCAAAGCTTGAATCTTTGCAGCCGAGCTCCGCGGCGCGCGCGTTCATCAGCGCTGCGAATTCGCGTATGCCGCCCGCCGTGTGACAGGCGAGTGCGACGGCCGCGTCATTGCCGGAGGCAAGCATCAGTCCGTAAAGCAGCTCGCGCACCGTGAGCTTTTCGCCCGCTTTAAGGTAAATCGACGAGCCTTCGATCCCCGTCCATTCGCTTTTGATTTCCACAGCTTCGTCCGGGTCGCAGCTTTCGAGCGCGACGAGCGCGGTGAGTATTTTCGTCGTGCTCGCAATTTTCATACGCTCGGATGAATTTTTTTCAAAAAGCACCCTGCCCGTGTCCGCTTCCACAAGCGCCACGGCCTTCGCCGACAGCTCGCGCGCGAGCGTGTCCGCGCCGGCGGCGGCCCGCGGCGGCCATAATGTTGGCGTTATTGATATTAAAAGCGCCGCAATCGCTTTTCGCAGCAAAGTGACCGCCTCCCGTCCGCGGATAAAAATCAATGCTCAACATATTATTGCCGCGTCGCCGCGCGCTATGCGTGATTTGATTTAACGCGCGTGCGCGCGGCGCGCTTACGGCGCGCCATAAAATGACGCCGCGCGAGCGCGGCAGGAACGCGGCATTTCGCCGCAACGTTTTTTCGCCTGCGCGGCGGGCGTCCCCTTTCTTTATCGAAAGAAAGGGGCGAAAGAACGACCAAGGGAGAGGGATTTCGATTTCCCTCTCCCCTGGACCCCTCCCCTTGAAACGACACAAAGGGGGGCGGCGCGCCCCCCTTTGGATTTCCCCCGGGACGAAAGACGCGGGACGCGGGACACAACCCCCGGTGCTGTGCGCCGCCCCCTTCCGAGAAGGGGGCTTGAGACGCCTCCTGAAAATGCCCCCTTCTGAGAAGGGGGTGCCCCGCAGGGGCGGGGGTTGTCACTCCCGCACAACCCAGCGGCAGCGAAACGAGCCGATTCGCGTGTGGACATAGAGCGCTACCGCACTATGCCCCCTGAAAAAACCCGTAAATGACAGCGCCGCGCTCACCGGTTCCAAACAACCCCCGTAAGCCCCCGCAATTTGGGGGTTTCAAAAGGGGGAGACCCCCTTTTGCCGTTCTTTCCCCCATTTCTTTCGGCAAAGAAATGGGGCGCCGCGCCGCGCAGGCGCAAAATGCGTTACGCCGCAAGAGATCGGGCGACCGAGGGCGGTCGCCCCTACGGGACGGGGTACGTGAACCGCCGCCGCGGCAATAAAATACGGTTAAAAATCTTCCGGCGGTGCCGCCTCACTTTTTTTATGCTCTTTGAAGAAATCGCCGACGCGGTCGATGACCTCGGGCACCGCCTCAACGACGCGGTCAAGCGTCGTCGTAACAGGCGGCGCTATGTTCAGCAGCTTAACGCTCTCCCCTTTCACGACGAGAAACGCCACGGGCACGATGTTCACTCCCGCGCCGCTGCCCCCGCCGAACGAGGCGCGCGCGTCCGCCGGATGATGCTTGCCGTGAAAGTCCGAGCCGCCGGACGTAAAGCCGAACGTCACGCGCGAGACTGGAATAAGCGTCACGCCGTCAGATGTTACGATAGGCTCTCCGACTATCGTGTTCGCGTCCACGAGCTCTCTGATTTTTTGCATTGTCGTTTCCATAAGGTCTCCTATTGGGTGCTTGTCCATTGTGTTTTTTCCTTTCATTTTGTTTGATTTAATTCGCCTCGGATTTTATCGCTTCGCGTTCGTCGCTTTGCATTCGGGACTGCGCTGTCGCGGGCTTTGGGCTTTTGCGAACGCGTGAGCAGCGGGAGCGCCGTTATTGCGAGCGATATTATCTCCCAGACGGCAAGGCTTGCCGCCGCGTCAATATATATCTTCGATTCATCGGCGAGAAAATCCACGGATTCCCGCAGATCATACCGCTTGACCCGCAGCGCCGATTCCAGTGTCCCCGCCGCGAGCCCGAACGCCGCCGAAAGCCCGCCGTAAGTCATCGCCGCCCTGAACGCGTCTCCCTCTCCGCCGCGGACGTAATGTACGCAAAGCCTTTTTACGAGCACTCGCCTCCGCAGCTTTGCGAGCACGCGGAGCACGTTCCTAAGCAACTCGCGTAAATCACGCGGAGCGCGCTCCTCCGGCTTTGCCGGGCGTTTTTTTGTCCGCGCGCGCTCTTTTCCGCCGGTCTTTCGCGTTTTCACCCGGCGCGGGAAAACCGTGATTTTCATAAAGCCGACCGAAACGCGCACCGTCAGCTCTCCCGGAGCGTAGCTCACATATGCTCCGGCGCGCAGAAGCAGGAGCGCCGCCGCGGCGGCCGCCGCTATCGCGAGACCCATAATACGATTCTCATAATATTTTGCCTCATAATATTCCGCCGCTCCCGTCGGACATTATCATAAGCCGACCGTCCTCACGCGGGGCGTCCGTTGGAAGCTCCGGCAGCTCGTCCGTCGATGTGATCCCGAAAGTCCTCAAAAACACCGGCGTAGTGCCGTAAAGCGCCGGCCTGCCCGGGACGGCGAGCCTGCCGCGTGTCTCAATGAGCCCTCTGTGCTGTAACAGGCCTATCGTATACGAGCAATCCACTCCCCTCACCTGTTCCACATACGCCTTTGTGACCGGCTGAAAATACGCTACGACGGCAAGCACCTCCAGCGCGGGCTGGCTCAGACGCGGCGCGCGCCCCGTTTCTAACGCGAGACGTATGCTGTCGGCAAACTCCGGCGCGGAGCAAAGCTGCAAGCTGTCCTCTATCCGGACAAGGCGTATTCCGCGCTTTTCCGCCTCGTACTTATCGCGCATCACCATCGCCGCGTCAAACACAAGCTGCCGCCTGATGCCGAGCACGGCGGCGATGCGTTCAGCCGACACAGGCTCTCCCGACGCAAATAGTATGCCCTCTATCGCGCCCTGTATATCACGTATCTCCATATTCCCGCCCGCCTTTCTCCGTACTCTCGTGATTGTACGAGACCGTGAGCTCTCCGCCGTCCTCCGACAGCAAAACGCGTCCGGAGCGGCAGAGCTCTAAAACCGCGAGAAACGCCGCCACGATCTCGCTTCGGTCGGCGCACTCCTTGAAAATATCGCGCGCCGCAAGCGTACCCAGTGTCCGTATGCGCTCCGCTATCTCCGCTATTTTATCGGCGACGGGGTACGGCTCGGGACGCATATAGCTTTCGCGTATCCGCCGCTCCGCCCGCTCGCCCGACGCCGTTCTCAGGAGTATCGCGAGCATGGCTTCGGCTAAATCGCCCTTGTCGTGGCTGTACTTATATTCGCGGTCGGGCGCCAAATACTCCGGCGGCTTTGCTATCAGTCCCGCGCCCGCGAGATACATTTCGCCGAAAGAGTCCGTCACCGCCTTGATCCCGGCGTAGACGTCCGTCGCCCGCAGGCGTTCGAGCGACGTTATCAGCTCCTCCAGCTCCTCCGGCTTGTCCTCGCCGAGCAGCATACGCGTTTTGATGTACGTAAGCTGTGACGCCATCGCCACAAATTCGGACGCGACGTCGAGGTCCATCGCCGCCATTTCGTCGAGATACGCGAGATATTGCTCCAAAATCAGCGATATTTTTATATCCCGTATCTCTATTTTGTTCCTCGAAAGCATTTGCAGTATAAGCGCGAGCGGCCCGTTAAAGTCCTCCGGCCCCGCGCGCGTCCTGACGACGCCGCTCAGATGAAATACGGGGTTATTCATTGCTTCACCCTGCAATTTTCGACGCGAGCCAATACGCGCCTTCCGCGACATAAACAAGCTTCTCCAGCACAAAATCCCGCATCACTCCGATAGTCGAGTCAAGCGCGCCCGTATAGACGAGCGCTATTAGAATAATAAAGCCGTAACGCTCCACGCGCATAAGCTTTTCGTAAGCTCTGTCGCTGAAAAGCGAAAACAGGACTTTTGAGCCGTCGAGCGGCGGGATCGGAATGATATTGAACACCGCCAGCGCCGTCGAAAGTACGGCCGTGCGGTCGATCAGCGTCCACACGACAGTCCACACAGCGCCGTCGCCGCCGATCGCGCCAATAACGACCTCCTCCGGCATAAACGCGGCGATCGCCCCGGCCGTCGCGAACATCACCGCCGCAAGCAGGATATTGGACGCCGGTCCCGCAAACGCCGTCAGCGCCATACCGCGCTTAGGATTCTTGAAGCGGCGCATATCGACCGGCACGGGCTTCGCCCAGCCGAAGCCGAAAACCGCCATCATAATAAGCCCGAATACGTCAATGTGCTTGATCGGATTCAGCGTAAGCCGCCCCGCCGCCTTCGCCGTATCGTCCCCGAGCCGGTACGCGACAAAGCCGTGCGACACCTCATGAAAGGTTATACATATCAGCGCCGGAATGACCGATATCAAAATATCAGTGAGCCGCGACCAGTCCAGCCCGTCGATAAAGCTACGCACCGCCGCCGCCCTTCACCGCTTGCTCTAACAGCGTCACGAGGCGGCGCCTCCCCTCTCCCGTTTCCGCGGAAAACGGCAAAATTTCCGTTTCGCCGAGCGCGAGGCTTTCGCGGATCGTTTCCAAATTCGCCTGAAGCTCCGATTTTTTTACTTTGTCCGTCTTGTTCGCCGCGACGACGACGGGCGATAACGTATCGCGGAACCACGCCGCCATCGTCAAATCGTCCGCCGTCGGCTTATGACGGCCATCGACGATCATGACCCCGAGGGAAAATTCGGCGTTTTCAAAGAAATACTCCATCAGCCTCGACCAGCGCGCCTTTTCCTCCCGGCTGACGCTCGCGTAGCCGTAGCCGGGCAAATCGACAAAATACGCCTTGCCGTCTATTTTGAAGTAATTGACGTGAACGGTCTTTCCCGGCCTCGCGCCGACGCGCGCGAAATTCGAGCGCCCGAGCACGCAGTTTATAACGGAGGATTTCCCGACGTTCGATTTCCCGGAGAAAACTATCTTGGGAAGCGCGTCGCGTATAAGCGCGTCGGGCGACGCCGCCGATTTTACAAACTCCGCTTTTTGCAGGTTGAGCGCCATTACTGTCTTACTCGCGGCGGCTCCGGGCGCGGGGTCATCGGCTGCGGCATAGGCTGATGAACATCCAGCACGGGAAAATCGGTCTTGATGTCCCGCTGTAACGGCGCGGCGGGGCGCGGCGCGGAAAGCTCGCGCGGCGCGATATTTGAGAAGTCGAGCGCGACGTCAAGCACGCTGTCTATATGCTTCGCCGTTACAAAATGCAGCGCGCCGCGCACCGTTTGGTCAATTTCCTCAAGGTCGGCCTCGTTGTCGGCGGGGATTATCACCGTTTTCGCGCCGACGCGCATCGCCGCCATAGTTTTTTCTTTCAGGCCGCCGATACGCAGTATGCGTCCGCGCAGCGTTATTTCTCCCGTCATCGTCACGTTCGGGCGCACAACGGCGCCTGAGAGCGCGGAAATAACAGCCATCGCCATAGTTATGCCGGCGGACGGACCGTCCTTTTCGATACCGCCTCCGGGGAAGTGGATGTGCAAATCTTTTTTTCTGTGAAAGTCGGGCTCTATGCCAAGCAGCTCCGCGCGGCTTCTTATGTACGATACGGCGGCCTCCGCCGATTCCTTCATCGTCTCTCCGAGATTCCCCGTGAGCTTTAAGGCGCCCTTGCCGGGCAGCACGTTCACCTCGACGTCAAGCGTCGTTCCGCCGGCCTCCGTCCACGCGAGCCCGCGCACGACGCCTATCTCGCCGCCGATATCGGCCTCCGCCGTGTACCGGCGCGAGCCGAGCAACTCCGCTAACGCGTCCGGCGTGACAGATGCACTTTTCGTTTCGCCCTTCGCGATTTGCGCCGTCACCTTGCGGCAGACGGACGCTATGCTCCGCTCCAATTGCCGCACGCCGGATTCGCGCGTCCAGCCCGATATGATCTCAAGCGTCGCCGCGTCGGAGATTTTAAGCTGCTTCGCGCTCAGTCCGTGCTTTTTGCGCTGCTTGGGCAGCAGATAGCGCTTGGCTATTTCGAGCTTTTCGATGTCGGTATAGCTCGACATTTCGATGACCTCCATACGGTCGAGCAGCGGGCGCGGGATCGT
>JAISAA010000143.1 GCA_031266955.1 Oscillospiraceae bacterium
TAAGCCGCGAAACGGGCCCGCTGTTCGCGCCGACGGCTTTCAGCAGCCCCAGCTCGCGGCTCCGCTCCATCACCCCGGCCGTCACTAAGTTTGAAATGCCGAGCGCCGCGCCGACAAGGCTCAAAACAGTTATCAGCAGCATAAGCAGCCGCGTTTTTTCCAGTATCGCGCCCTCCGACTCGGCGACCTGACGGATCGGCTTTGAGACCGAATCTGTCAAAACCTCGTCTATCTGATAGCAAATGGCGCTTACGTACGCCGTGCAGTACCACGTTTCCCAGTCCTTGATAGACAGGCTGTTCGGGTTTTGCGCGGCGCGGCGTGAGAGCTCATTATCCGGCGTCGTCAGCGCGACAACCTCGGCGCGGCTGACAAGCCCCGCGCGCCCCGACAGCTCCTGCGCCAAGGCCAGTGGCGCGAAAAGCCGCTCATCCTCGTCGCTTCCTGAGTTGAAGACGCCTTTTACGGTCAGCTCGGCGGCCTTGCCTCCGTAAACGACAGAAATTTTATCTCCCGGCACGATCCCGAGCCGCCGCGCGAGAAGGCTCCCCGCCATCACGTCCCCCGCGTCGGAGTCCGCGACCCACTCCCCGGACACCTCCCACCAGTTTTTCATGTTTTTCATCCCCGTGTCAAGCGTCTCGCCCGTCGGCAGGTCTAAACGGCGGGAAAACCAGGCGCCGGTGAGCGCGATTTCGCCGGAATCGCCGCCGGGGAGGCTTACTTTCACGTCGAGATACGGCGTAAAGTCTACGATGTTAAACGCCCAGAAAATCGTTTTTATATTCCCCAGCTCGGACTCCAGCAAAAATTTATCCGACACGCCGGAGCCGCTGTCCACGCCGTAAAGATCGCTCAGAAGCGAGGCGCCCTTGGGCACAACGTTTATGTTCGCGCCGTACGTTTTCAGCTCCTGGTTCACCTTGTCCCCGACGCCGAGCATAACGCCGAGCATCGCGGTGGAAAGCGAGGCGCCGAGGGCTATCGTGAACGCGATCATCAGCATTTTTCCTTTTCTTCGGAAAATCGCGCCTTTTACCATCCGCCAGAACATCTTTATCCGCTCCTTTTTATGTCCTATATCTTAGTGTGTTCGTCACCACCCGGCATTTAACGTGCGTGCGCGCACGGGGAACGCCGCATTTGCGGCGACGTCGCGCCTGTGGCGCGTTAGCTGTGCACGCGTCGCGTACTCGAATCTCCGTCCACACCCACGGTGTAGGCGTCTCGATTCGCCTTAACCAAAAACACAAACCCGCCGAAAAGGCCGCATCCCCGTCCCCCCTTTGAGGGGATTTTCAAAGGGGGATCTCCCCCTTTGGCGGTTCTTTCCCCCATTTCTTTACGTAAAGAAATGGGGCGCCGCGCCGCGCAGGCGCATAATGCGCATACAATAAGCGCGAAGCGTGTGCACTGCTTCATCTGAAGCGGCCTTTTTCGTTTTCTAAATCGGATGTCTGGATGAGCATACTTCCGTTTTCGAGAGTGTACGCCAGCGGAACGGGATTACAGCCGCCCTTAAAGCCTATCGTCGATTTGTTCATGACGACGTCGCACAGCTTGCAGACGACCTCGTCGCGCCGCTCGTAATACCCCGTAGGGCCGCAGATGTCGCAGGCGTCGAGGCCGACGCCGTAGGCCGCCTCGTTTTTCTTTATGACTATAAACCGGACGCCCGTGCCGTCTGAGGCCGTATACATAAAGCGGTGAAGCCTGCCGTCGCTCACTGTTTCGGACGGGATAGTTATTGTTTCGCCGACGATAGTCATCGGCTCGATAGGCGAGAGCACGACCTCGCGCTCGTCGTAGGCTCTCACGGCGGTTAGACAGAGCAGCGAGAGTGCGTAAGCCGTTACGACGGACGCGCTCCAGCGGCGTTTGTTCCGCGCGGCGGCTTTCAGCTTTCGGTGTTCCGCCGGATTGGAATACTCCTGTTTTTCGCGAAAGCTTTTCGCCCACAGCGCGACGGGCAGGATAAGCGTAACTGCCATAACGGCGTACAGAAAATAGCCGTTGTAATTGACGGCGCGCTTTAATATATTGAACAGGAAGCGCGACTGCGGGATAATGCGCCGTGAATACAGCGACTGGGCGATTTTTAATATCTGATCAACGGCGTTGACGCCGATCCCGGCAAAAAAAACAGCCGCCCGAGCCCGCGCCGGCAGCTTTGAGCCCGCCTTGTAAAGCGCAAGGCCCGCAAAGCAGACAAGCGCCAGACCGGACAGATACCCGATGAGCTTAAAAAGAAAGTCCGTGCTGAAAACGCTTTCCCCCGCGAGCGTGAATTGAGTCGGATATAAAAATATATCCGTAAGCGTGAAGAAAAGCAGCGAACAGCAAAACACGGCGCCGGAAATTTCGGATAAAGCTCCGCCCGCCCGGGGCGAAGCTTCTCCGCGCCGCCTTTTCGGCGAAAGCACGGCGAACGTCGCGCCGGAGACTATCGACACGGCCAAAATGCCGGTGTTCCAGCTTTCCCTGTCGATGAGCACGGTAACGCGCTTTAGCACGGCGAGAACGAGCGCGAAGACCGCCCCCGCGGCGCAGCCGAGCGCCAGCGGCTTTACACGTTTCACGGCTGAGTTTCGGGAAATAAACGCGAACGCCGCCGCCGTAAGCACAGCGGCGGTGAGGGAAACCTGCACGACCTGCACGAGATATTTCAGCATTGCCTTGCTTCACCTTTCAAAGTCCGGAGCATAATTTCTTTATTCGATGTTTTCCGCCGTTTTCGCGGCGAGGCCGCGGGGCGCCCGGCGTGTGTACCCGGCGCTCCGCGGCAAAAGGATGTCAGCTTGATGTGCTTACCACTCGCGG
>JAISAA010000221.1 GCA_031266955.1 Oscillospiraceae bacterium
AGTCCGCCAAAGCCGTGAACCCGAAATGCCGGGTGATAATCAAGTACCCGAACTGGTCTGAGGCGTATCAGGAATCCGGCTATAACCCCGCCGCCCAGCGCCATATCTTCGACCAGATATACACCGGTACCGAAACGCGCGACACCGCGAACACAGACCAGCATCTGCCGCGCTATATGAGCTATTCGCTCACGCGCCTGCTTGAAAACTACGCGCCGGGCCGCAACGGCGGCACGTGGTTTGACCCCTACGGCTGCAACCCTATAGAGATTTTCTCGGAGCAGGGCTATCTCTCCGCCTTCGCCCGCCCGAAGGAGCTTACGCTTTTTTGCTGGGGAAGCCTGTACAACAACCGCGTTGTAACGCCGCTCGGCTTGCAGCTTGAACAGATAGACGCGTTCCTCGACAAAGCCGGCGCGCCCGTCGGAACGATTTGCTATCTCCCGCCGAACGCGCAGGGGGAGGACCATTTGGAGGATTTCCTCGGTATGGCGGGCGTCCCGCTGGAGCTGTCGCCCGATTTCCCCGAAAACGCGAAAAGCATTTTCCTGACCGTTCAGGCGCACCGCGACGCCGGCATTATGAAAAAGCTTACTAAATTCGTCGCGGACGGAGGGCGCGCCGTCGTGACCTCCGGTTTCATCATCGAAGCGCTCGGTCAGACGGGCGACAAAACGGGCGGGGCCGGCATCGAGGAAATGACGTCGATACGCTACCGCGGGCGGCGCTTCCGCACCAGCCAGTTCCGCGGCGGCGGCATAGGCGGCGGCGGGGGAGAGCTCGCGAAGCACGAAATGAGCTTCCCGCTTTTGGAACACAGAAACAACACGACGTGGACGCTCGCGAAAGCCGTCGCCGGCGAGGAAAACTATCCGATTTTACTCAGCGACCATTACGGCAAGGGCGAGCTGATCACGCTCGTCGTCCCCGACGAGTACGGGTATATTTATTCGCTGCCGCCGACTGCTCTTGAGGCGATACGCGGGCAGTTTTCGGAGGTGCCCTACAGCCTGCGCGGGCCGGGGCAGTGTTCGGTCTTCGCCTATGACAACGATGTTTTCGCGGTTTACGCGTATATCGGCGGGCTTGTCAGCGGAACGTACGGTCTGCGCGTCAACGGGCGCGCGGAGTCGATAGAAAGCCTGTCGCAGCCCGGTATGAAGCTTTATCCCGCGCCCTCCGGCGGCTTCGGAATGGGCTTCGGCGGCGGCGCCGTGACAACTGATTTCAATTTCTTTATGCTCCAGCCCGGCGATTTGAACTTTTATAAAATAAACTGGAGCGCGGAGCGCGATACGCCGGAACAGGAGTTTCAGGCGATGTCCGCGCCCCACTGATTTGTGGAAATTTCGCTGCCGGAATACGTCATCGCCGCGCTGACGGAGCTTGAACACGCCGGATTTAAGGCGTATATAGTCGGAGGCTGCGTGCGCGACGCGGCGCTTGGAATAGCGCCGCGCGATTGGGATATCTGCACCTCGTCGGCGCCGCGGGAAACGGCGGCGGTTTTTGAAAAATGCGGCTATAAGGTCATCGAAACGGGCCCGGCATACGGCACGGTGAGCGTTATCATAGACGGCGAGCGGATGGAGATCACGACGTTCCGCTCCGACGGAGAGTATTCCGACAACCGCCGCCCCGACAGCGTAAGCTTTGTGCGCGATATTTTCACAGACTTGGCCCGCCGCGATTTCACGATGAACGCGATGGCGTACAACGGCGGGCTGACCGACCCGTTCGGCGGCGTGCGGGATATCGCGGCGCGCCTTATCCGCTGTGTCGGAGACCCGCGCGCGCGCTTCCGCGAGGACGCGCTGCGGATAATGCGCGCCGTTCGCTTCGCCTCCGAGCTCGGTTTTCATATAGAAGACGAAACGCGGAACGCGTTATTTGAAAACGCGCCGCTGCTGAAAAACATCGCGGTCGAGCGCGTTTCAGCCGAGCTCAGCAAGCTGCTCATCGGCAAACACGCGTATGAAACGCTGACGGAATACCGCGCTGCGCTGCTCCACGCGATACCCGAGCTGCCGGAAAGCTTTCCGCTGATTGAACGTGCTGCGGCACGGGACACGCGCCAAGGGCGCGACGTCGCGGCGGATGCCGCGTTTCCCATGCCCGCAGGCATGTTCAGTCATTTAGCGGCGCAACTCGCGATTTTGTTCAAAACGCTCAGCGGCGAAAGCGCCGCTGCTGCGTTGCGGCGGCTGCGATATCCTCGGAGCGTAGTCCGCGAGGTGTCGTACCGGATATCGCGCGGCGACGTGTTCGGAGTGTTGCCGCGTCTCGCGGATTTGGCGCTTCGCGGCGGTGATTTGGCGGCGCTAGGCTTTAAGGGACCGGAGATCGGAAAAATGCTCGAAAGCCTGCTGAATCAAGTCATAACCGGAGAGCTTCCGAATGAGCGCGCGGCGCTATTGAAAGACGCAGGAATGACGGTTAATAAAATGACAAACGCGGAAAAGGTTTACGAACAAATACGTCCGTGGCTGTCAGAGTTCGACGGAGCGCGGGATGTGGATTTTCTCGGAAGAAGCTGGCGAGTGACGGGGGAGGGCGTCCGGCAGCTTTCCGGAAAAATGGCTCACGTAAACTGCAAAAGCGTACTCGTCTGGTATTTCACGTTTGGGGGCGCGCTGAGCCAGGCCGAGCCGAGCTTTGAATTCACATCTCTGCAAAGCTTTTCGCACGGTATTTTTCGCGGCGGCTTGTCGCCGGCAATTACAGTCACGCTTTCGGAATTCCGGGACATTGCCTCGCAGTTGGGCGCGTCGCTGCTACGCCAAGTGAGATACGGAGAGGCTTGGCTGATGTTCGCTCTGCCAAAAATACCGGTTTTGCTGACGTATACGGAAGCCGACGACGAATTCCCGGCGTTGCTCGATATTAAATTCAGCTCAAATGCGACGGACTTCCTGCCATTTGAAACTCTCGCCGTACTGCACGGACTGATAAACTCCGAATTTATCATATGAGGCGGGGTATCACACTTTCCCGTTTGCACAGCAGTGCGGCAGCGAAACGCGCTGATTCGCGTGTGGACACAGAGCGCTAGCGCCACCCGCTGCCGCGGTCGGACTTTTGATTTAACGTGGGTGTGCGCAGGGGGCACGCGCCGTAGGCGCGACGCCACGCCCCCAAAACAGTCTGCAAATGACAGAGCCGCGCCCATCTATTGCGAACAATCCCACGTAAGCCCCCGCGATTCAGAGGATTCCAAAGGATACTTCCTTTGGTCGTTCTTTTCCCCATTTCTTTCGATAAAGAAATGGGGTGCCCGCCGCGCAGGCGAACAAGGTGTTACACTGCGGGGAACCGGGCGAACACAGTTCGCCCCTACAGGACGGGGGATTCGTCGCCGCTTTGCGGCGTTCCCTGTCCCCGCAGGGACGTTTAATCATACACAACGGGCGAAGCCCGTTTGCCTGCGCCACGCCGCGCAGGCGCAACAACGCAATTTACATTCTGTTAAAGAGGCGTTTAACCTCCGTTTAATTTGGCGGCCTATACTGAGGCCGTAAAAATCAAACGGAGGTAATAATTATGTTCTCATTCATTATGTTTCTGATTTACGAGGTCAGGCGGCTGTTCTTAAATGAACTGGAAAGCGAAATCGAAAAGGAGACCGCAATATGAACGCCATTCTTGAGGTCCGCGAGCTCGTCAAGCGTTACAACAAGGCGCGGAGCAACGCGGTGGACGGCGTGAGCTTCAGCGTAAGCGAGGGCGAGTTTTTCGCGTTTCTCGGTCCGAACGGCGCGGGCAAGACCACCACGATATCGATCCTCACAACGACGCTGGCGCCGACAAGCGGCGAAGTAAAAATCGCGGGCTGTGACGTAATACGGCAGGCTAAAGAGGTGCGCGATAAGGTCGGCATTATCTTTCAGCAGCCAAGCCTTGACCCGCAGCTTTCGGCGGAGGAAAACATACGCTTTCACGCCTGCCTGTACGGCGTATACGGCTACCGCCCGACCTTCAGAATGATGCCGAAGGCCTACCGCGAGCGCGTTATGGAGCTTGCGGAGCTTGTCGGCATAGCGGACGCGATGTTCAAGCCCATCAAGAAGCTGTCGGGCGGTATGCAGCGCAAGCTTGAAATCATACGCAGCCTGATCCACACGCCGAAAATCCTGTTCCTCGACGAACCGACGACGGGGCTTGACGCCGTTTCGCGCCGCGGCCTGTGGGAGTACATCAACCAGTCTCGCCGCGAAAACGGTACGACGGTGTTTCTGACGACGCACTACATTGACGAAGCGGAAAGTGTCGATAAGGTCTGCATTATCAACCACGGCAAGCTCGCCGCCTGCTGCTCCCCCGGCGAATTAAAGCGGACTTTGGAATACGACCCGGCGCCGAAGGTGTGCCTGCCCACGCTGGAGCAAGCGTATATCGAATATCTGTCCAAAACCGAAAGGGGCGCCGCTTAATGGATATTGCCGTGAAAAGGAACATGACGGGGCGCATGACGGGGTTTGTCCGCGAATTGAACGCAGTCCTGACGATCGTCGCCCGCGGCATAACTCTGACGTTCAAATCGCCGGCGTCGCTCATCATGAGCCTCGTTATGCCGGTCGTGATGATGTATATGATCGGCGGCAATTTGCAGCAGAATATGGCGGGCGGCCTGGGCTTTGACTTCGGGCAGTATATGCTTGTCGGAATGCTTGTGAATATGCTGTTTACGATGACCTCGCAGGGGCTGTCAAGCCTCGTCGAGGACAGGGAAACGGATTTTACGCAGGAGATGCTTATCGCGCCCGTTTCGCGGTATTCTATTGTGATCGGAACGATACTCGGCTCCGCGTTTCTCGCGATTTTCTCGTGCGTGGGAACGCTTATAGTCAGCTTGTTTATGGGTATCCGTATGGACGCGGGCCAGCTTCTCGCGGTGCTCGGGCTGTCGCCGCTGATGTGCCTTGCGGCGGGCGCGTTCGGTATGCTTCTGCTCGGCGCGGTAAAAAACCGCAAAGCCGCGAATATGGCGATCATGATAATCCCGATGGCGCAGATGTTCCTTTCCGGCGCGATCATCCCGATAACCAATTCGAGCGGCGTGCTGCTTGTGCTCTCGCGGCTTATGCCGATGACGTATTGCCTTGACCTTGTCCGAGCGGTCGTGTACGCCGGTACGCCGGAATACGGCGCGGTCGTGCTGTTCAACCCCGCCGTGACGCTCGCGGCGATAATCGGGCTGACGGCCGTGTTCCTCGCTGTCGGGACGTTTTTGGTCGCAAGAAGTGAGAAGAACAGGTAAGCTCGTTTGTGATTTCAGTATGACACGTTTTCAAACACAACGGTCAGCGCCGCGCGCCCGCCCGTCAGCGCCTCCGCGCGGATCGGCAGGTTTGTCTTTTTGTCGAACCACGTGGTCTGCTCCGCGCTCTCCGTCAGCGCGGAGGTCATAGCGAGCGCGTCGCGCCCGTCAAGCCTTTCCTCGCTCAGCATATCGACAAAGCCGGTCTTCCACTCGGAAATAAGCGCCGGGATTATTCCCGCGGGCGACAGCCCGCCGCCGAGCGGTCCCGTGTCGAGCTCCGCACCGTCGTAACGTATGCTCGCCCCGCCGCCGCCGACGCGCGCCGTTATCCCGCTGAGGCTTTCAGGCTCTAAAATCGTAATTTCCCCGCCGTCCTCGCCGCCTATGTATTTTATCTTGAAGTCGAACACGCGCTCCCCGTGATCCGCGCGGATATTCGCGACCGCCGTGACCTCATCGGACGCGAGCAGCGCGGCGCGCAGCTCCAGCATTTTTTCCTCCGCGCGCACCGAGGACGCGCAGGAGCTCAGCGACGCTATAGCCGCCGCCGTAAGTACGAGCGCCGTCACAGCGCGAAACGCTTTCGTCAGCCGCAATTTTGTTCCCTCCGCATTATTTTTTTTGAATTATTATCAAACAGTCACGGACAAAAACGCCTCCGCCAGCGCGTCCATAACGTCCTCAGCCGTCACGGAATACTCGCCGAGCCTTAGGGCCGCGATATCCCCCGCCAGCCCGTGCAGATACACGGCGGCGAGACACGCGTCCTTTATCGGAAACCCCTGTCCGGCGAGCGCCGTAAGCACTCCGGCGAGCATATCGCCCGTCCCGCCCTTCGCGAGCGCTGGCCCTCCCGTCGTGTTTATATACGCCGAGCCGTCCGGCAGCGCCGTGATCGTGCGGTAGCCTTTCAGGATGAGCGCGCAGCCGTGCGCGCTCGCGTACCGCCGCGCCGCCGCCAGCCTCCCGCCGGCGAATATATCCTCACTTCTGTTATATTGCCCGGCATAGCGCCTGTCTTGCTCGGCGAGGCGCCGGAACTCCCCGTCGTGCGGCGTGAGTATCACGGGCGCGCGGGCGTTGTCCAATATATCTATATTCCCCAAAAGCGCGTTTATGCCGTCCGCGTCGAGAATGACGGGGCATTTTAATTGCCCGAGCGCGTTTTTTATAAGCTCGCGCGCCGCCGAAATATTGCCCAGACCGGGGCCTATCAAAACGGCGTCGGCCCGTTCCGCGCGGGCGGATATCTCCTCCCATACGCCCATACCGATGGCGGCGCCGCCCGGTATCGGGAAAACTATCTCGCCGGAGCATTTCGCCGCGACGGTCCCGTAAATCCCGTCGGGCGCACCGAGCCGCACGACGCCAGCCCCCGCGCGCGTCGCCGCCCGCGCCGCGAGAACGGGCGCGCCGGTGTACCCAACGCTCCCCGCGATCATCAAAATATCCCCGTAGTCGTATTTGTGCGTATCCCGCCCGCGCCGCGGAAGCGTGATATCGCCCGGCATTATCGCCTCCGCCGCGGTCTCGCGCCGCGTCAAAAGCTCTGATGCGATAATTTCACGCTGCCGCGCCGGGGCTTCGTCCGTAAGCGAATACGGCGGGATGCCGAGCCCGCGCACGCGCAGCTCGCCCGTATTCTCACACCCCGGCGTCAAGAAATGCCCGGGCTTCGCCGCCGTGAACGTCACCGTGATATCCGCGCGCACCGCTTCGCCGAGAATTTCGCCCGTGTCCGCCATCACTCCGCTCGGGATGTCGGCGGAAATTACGCGCGCGCCGGAAGCGTTTATCAGCCGTATCGCGTCAAGCGCGGCGCCTTCGATTTTTCTCGCGAGACCCGTGCCGAAAATCGCGTCTATGACGACGGCGTCGCCGCTTCGCAGATACTCCCCGGCGGTCTTCGCGTCAAACGGCTCCGCAACTCCTCCGTATTCTTCGGCAAGCCTCAGCATTTCGCGCGGATCGGGCGATAAGCTCCCGCGATCCCCGAGCAAAAAAATACGCGTAGAAACGCCCGCGCGCAGCAGATACGCCGCCGCGCCGAGCCCGTCGCCGCCGTTGTTCCCCGCGCCGCAGAGCACCGCGGCGCGGCGCTCTCCGCCGCCATCTCCGAGCAACTCAAGGCACGTCTGCGCTATGTGGCGCGCCGCGCGGCGCATAAGCGTCGCGCCCGGAATTTTAAGCTCGCTTATTGCGTATTCGTCGATCTCGCGCGTTTGCGCGGCGGTCAAAAGCTTTATGGCGCAGCGCCTCCCGTTCCCGTTTTGTTCTCATTTTATTGTTTTTTATACCACAAAACGACCTGTTTGTCAAGTCGGCGCGCGTGGCGCGCGCCGACTTGGATATAGCGTGCGTGCGCGCACGGGGCACGCGTCGGCGACGCGACCAGGGGCGGGGTGCACACCGCCTTCGCCGCGCGGAAGCGCGCGGACGTTTGATTTAACGTGCCTGCGGGCACGGAGCACGCGGCTCACGCCGCGACGGGGGCGGTGTGCACACCGCCCCCGTTGCCGTTTATGATATTGTTTTTCCGGTTTAGCCGAGCATTTGCAGGACGCCCTGCGGGAGGGCGTTCGCCTGAGCGAGCATCGCGGTGGAGGCTTGGAATAGGATGTTCATTTTGGTGAACTGCGTCATTTCCTTTGCCATATCCACGTCGCGGATGCGGGATTCGGCGTTCGTTAGGTTCTCCGCCGAGATGTCGAGGCTGTTCTGCGTGTACTCTAACCTGTTCTGCGCCGCGCCGAGCTTGGAACGCTCCGCCGTGACGTAGGTCAGCGCTTGGTCAAGCGTGTCAAGCTGCGCCGTGATGTCCGCGCCGGTCTTTTCAAGCACGTCGATGCTCGCCACTCCCTTGCCGTCGCCGACGCCGAGAATATCGGACTTGACGGAACCTATCGTGAGCTGGACGTGCTGATGCGCGTTCGCGCCGACCTGGAAGTACAGGCCTTCGCTCTTGGCCGGCGTCGTAGTGCTCAGCGATATGGCCTTCTCGAGCTCCGCCTGCGCCTTGGACTCCAGTTCCTTGGAGACGGACCACTGATCCTTTTTGGAATTGAACTCCGCTTTCAAATCCTGTTCCGCCTTGACATATGTCTCATACGTTTGCTTGGCGGTTTCAAAAACCCCGCCCGGCTCGACAAACTTTTGATATTTGTCGACGGCGTCTACGACATTTTTAGCTAAGTCAATAGCGTCCTTTACCTCGGAAGTCAGTTCTTTGCCGTCCGGATCGGTGTACGCCGCTATTTCACGCAGAACCTCAAGCGAGCGCTGATTTGTGAACAGACCGGTCGTAGCGACAGGGGCGAGGGGATCGGTTAAAAGCACGTCTTCGACCGTAGCACTGGGGACTCCCTTATAAGCATCAACGCCCGTGGCACCGGCTGCTACTAAAGTTTTTATGTCGGCATCGGCGTGTATTCCGAGACCCGCCAAAGCAACTTTGAAATTGAAGTTGACTTCGCTGCTGCCTTGTGTCGCGCCCGTAATTTTAGCATCTAATATAGTAGTAGCTGTCGACAACGTTGCCGCTTCATCCGCGATATCTTGGAGGTAACCGGCCAATTCACCCAAAGTGGAATTAGCGGAAGTCGACGAGGTTGCAACATCGGAATAATCAACTTCGGCAAATGCCCCTGCGGTAGTGCTGGTATTGGTTGCCGTATAGGTTCCGGTTGTAAGTGTTGCGGCAGCGGTACCTCCCAAATAAGCTGACGCGGCTGTTTTGAGCTGTCCACCCGTTTTGGTAAAATCCTGGTAGTTCGCGCCGGACTGGTTCATGTCCGACCAAGCCGTTTCTTTCGCGAGGGCGGCGGATTTGAGCTTTTCTTTCAAGCGCGAGATAGTCGAGGACGCGATGGCGCTCTCGCCGGAATATTCGCCGCTGATGAGCTTCTTTTTGTTGAACTCGACGCGCTCGGACATACTGTCGACTTCCGCGACGAGCGCGTTGATCTCGTCCTGGATTTTCTGGCGGTCGCCGTCTGTGGCGGTCGCGCTTGCCTGATCCTGCGTGTCGTTCGAGGCGTAGACGACGAGCTCGCGGATACGCTGGAGCATATTGTCGATTTCCTGCATTCCACCCTCAGCGGTTTGGATGAGCGAGATCGCGTCCTGCGTGTTTTTGCTTGCCATTGTGAGGCCACGTATCTGGGCGCGCATTTTCTCGGAAATGGCAAGGCCCGCCGCGTCATCGGCTGCGGAATTGATGCGATAACCCGAGGAAAGCTTCGCAATGGATTTTGTCACGCCGGCCTGATTGATGCCGTAGTAACGGTGCGCATTCAGCGCGGGAACGTTGTTTTGGATTCTCATTTTTTGAACACTCCTTGAATAAATTCTCTGTGTGATCCGTCGCACAGAGGCGGGGGATATCCATTAACGCGACCGGATGTGCACCTTCGGAGCGCGGTAATGACGTGAAAATAATTTGCGGGGGCGGTGCCAGGGCACGGCGTGCCGTGCCCCTACGACGGGGGTCACGGGTGTTGTGCGTAGGGGGCGATGGCAATCGCCCCGCAACCGCCGCGCCCGTTGCGTAGGGGGCGGTGTCCACACCGCCCCGCCGTATCCCCCGTCCCGTGGGGGCGTTGCACGCAACGCCCTCTTTGATGAGCCCGCACACCGTACCGGGCGGTGCGTGCAACGCCCCTACTACTGCGAAATATCTAAAACTTGTCGTAAAAAGACATAGATTCAATGCATCGCAACGAAAAAGAGCGGCATTTTCTGACAAC
>JAISAA010000235.1 GCA_031266955.1 Oscillospiraceae bacterium
CAGGCTTGTCAATCAAAGAAACGACAAATTTTGCGCAGCTTGTCCTATATCATACAAAAGCTGTATTTGGCAGTAGAAAACACGCACCGGAGAAATTTTATGAGAAAATTTGCCGCCGCTGCGGCGCTTGCCGCCCTGTGCGTCGCCGCCGCGCGTGGGCCGTCCGTCTCCGCCGGCGCCGGAGACGCCGGTGAAAATGAAAACAGGATAGCCGAATTTTTGAGCGGCGATATACGTCTTGAGGAAATAAGCGGCGTTTCGGGTGTGGTCGTGGGGCCGGATTGCCGCCTTACCGTGGACGGGGACGTTGACGCGGGGGCGTCGTTCGTCTCGCGCGGCGGAGAAATACGCATAGGCGGGAGCCTTTACGCCGGGGCGGTGTGGCTCGACAGCTCCGAGGGCGAGCTGCGCGCGAGGCTCGGCTCCGTGGTCGCGGGGTATTACACGCAAAGCGGCGGGGATGTAAAAGTGACGGGCAGCATAGTCGCGCGCGCCGGCGACGACTATGACGGGCTGGGGCTCGTAAATATAAACTGCGGATACTCAGGGCACAATAAATCGAGCCTTTACGCCGAGGGCGGCGTTTTTGCCCGCGGCGGAGATATAGTCGTCGGAGACACGCTTTCTATGGACGAGGCGGAATGGGTATCCTTCGCGTCCACGCGCGGAATATCCGTCGGCGGGTATGGGGACACGCCGGCGGTGAGCGGAGCGCCGGATGTCCGCGCGGAGCAGGGGCTGTCGGCCTCCGACGGGGGAGAAGTCGTCGAAAACGGCTGACGGCGCTGCTTTACGCGCCCCGGATTTATGAATTTTGATTAAGAAAAAGACCGGTAAAGTTTTTCCGCTTGAAAAGCGCGTACAGGCGGTGTATAATGACCGCAGCGGTTCCGCAAGCTTACGGCGGAATCGGAATTACACAAAATCACACATAAATTGTACGTAAAATTGAAGGGAGTACACTGCTATGAGGCTTATGAAACTAAAGAAACTCATTTCGGCTGCGCTTATTTTTGCCCTCGCGGTTTCCGCGCTGCCTGCGGCGGCGTTCGCCGCAACGGCGCCGAGCGGATGGGCTGCGTCCGAAATAACGGGCGCGAGCACCTCGGGACTTTTGACTGACAACGCCGCAAAGGATTTCCATCACAGTATGACGCGCGACGAATTTTGCGAAATAGTCGTGCGCCTCGCGGAAAAAACTCTTGGGCGCGAATTGGCGGTGCCTGCGCGCACGCCGTTTTCCGACGCGCGCAGCGAGCACGTGCTGAAGGCGTACCAGTACGGCCTCGTTGACGGCGTCGGCAACGGGCGCTTTGACCCCGACGCGAAGATAACGCGCGAGCAGATCGCCACACTGATGGTGCGCGCTCTCAACAGGTTACAGCAGGATGTCGGAAGAACGCTGCTCTCGCCCCCCGTGAGCGAGCTCACGTTCAAGGACGCGTCGAAAATAGGGGAGTACGCGCGCGAGTCAATGCGCTACGCCGTGGCAAACGGCATATTCAAGGGCGACGATTACAACAACGTCAACCCGCTCACCGATGTAAACGCCGAGCAATGTGTCATCGTCGCCGCGCGCAGCTTTGACGCGTCGCAGGAGAAGATAAACGCCGGGCTTTCGGCGGCTCAGCTCATCGACAAGGCCGCGAGCAATATAAATATAGGTTACGCGCTCGGCGACCTGCCGACGGCGGTGTCGCGCGACGTCGCGCTGCCGACCTCCGGCGCGGGCGGCGTCAAAATCACATGGTCGTCGAGCAATTCGAGCGTTATAGATTCAAGCGGCAGAGTTTCCCCGCGCTCGGGCGGGTCGGCGACGCTCACGGCTACGCTGACGCACGGCGGTCTCTCGCGCGTGCGCACATTCACGCTGACGACGACGACGCTGACGGGCGACAGCCTTGTAGTTGAAAACGCGAAGGCGGCGTTAGAGCTCGGATTTTACAACACGGGCGATTCCGCGGCGTATGTCACGGGGAATATATTCCTGCCGAGCTCTGTACTCGGACTGCCCGTAAGCTGGTATTCCGACGTACCAAGCGTCGTCTCCACTACGGGAGAGGTGACGCTCCCGAACGATTCGCGCGAGGTATCCGTAAACGTACAGGCGACGTTCCAGTCCGGGAACGCGTCGGGGACTAAGCTTTTCGCGCTGAAGGTGCGCAACTCCGCGTACTCCTCGACCTCCGTGTCGCTCCACAACGTCAGCCTCGGGATGACGGCGTCTCAGGTGACGAGCGCGCTCGGCTCGTACAGAACGACGCTCACGTTAGCGACGGGCGAGACCTGGCAGCTTTATTACTCGTCGGCGACGTCGTACAACAACTTCATCGCCGTCGCGTTCCAGTCAAACAAGGTCGTCGGCGTGTACACAATGGTGCAGGGCTGGGAGAATTATCTGCGCGACGCGAAGACCTCTAAAGTTGTCACGGTTTCAGAGGTGAACGGGATCGAAAACACGTCTCTGACGGCGTACACGGACGCGCGTAGCGGCCTCGGTACCTACGCGGGATTTTTAGCGGACACCTCCACGGGAATTGACAAAGTGCGCACGCTGCTGACGACTGGCGCGGAGACGTTCACGCTTGCGCTCGTCAACGCGTTCCGCGCGAGAAACAGCAGATCGGTGCTCGTTTCGGACACCGTACTCGCGACGTCGGCGCGCCTGCACAGCTCCGATATGGGCCAGTACAGCTATTTCAGCCCGACGGGACGCACCGGCAACACGACGTATCAGACCCGTGCGAATTCCGCCGCGACGTCGGCGGGCGCGACGTCCCCGACCGTCGAGGGCGGCTTTATCGGCTACAACACCATCAACCCGTTCAATTATCTCGACAACGCCGTGAACGCAACGGCTGACCGCGCGCTTATCATCTCGTCCACGGCGACGTCCGTCGGCGCGGGCTTCGCGGGTGGCTACAGCGGGACTTACAGAGACTTGTTGACGGTTGTGTTCGGCCGGGGCTCTCTCGTGACCGGCGCGACGCTTACGGTCAACAACACGACGCAGACAAGCGTCAGCGTGGGGCTAAACAGCACGCAGAACGTAACGCTGACGTTCCAGCCGGCGAACGCGACTGAGAGCATAACCGTCGAATCCTCGAACACGAACGTGTTCTCGGTGGCGCAATACGGCTCCGCGACGTCCAACACGCGGACGTATACTCTGACCGGCAGAGCGCTTTCCTCAAGCTACGGCACAGCGTATTTATACGTATACGGCGCGGACAGACGCGAAATCGCGAGATTCACCGTGACGGTAGGAACTACATATGCTACAAGCCTGACAGTTCCCACCGCAGTGCTCGTCGAAACGGGCAGGCAATATCAGATGACGTCTACGATCACACCGGCAAACGCGACTCCTGCCACGTGGACGCTATCTACGCCGTATACAAGCTCGACGCCTACAGGCACGTATCAGTCGAGTGTGTCGAGCATCAATTCTAACGGATACCTGACCGCGACAAGCACACCGGGAAAAGCGACCGTGAGGGCGACCGCGCAATCAAGCGCATCGGCCAATATAACAAGAGACTCGACGGTATATGTCGTTTCGGTGGGCGGACTGTCAAATGTTTCGCTTGCAATTGGCGGGAGTGGGCAGATGCCCTCGCAGTCGCTCACACCGGTGCTGCCTACTATTTTAGGAATAGCATACAAGTACGCTTATACGTCAAGTAACCCAGCAGCCGCAACAGTAAATTCTAATGGACTGATAACAGCCGTAGCAGCCGGTACGACGCAAATTACAGTGACTATAACCGCCACATCCGGGTCTATTACAGGATCAATCGTGAAAACCATCACAGTTACAGTCACGGGACAGCAAACATATCCGGATAGTATAACGCTCTCATTCGAGGACAACCCCAACCTTAACTCTATAAGTGTCGGTGAGACGAGAAAGATTATAGTAACGAAATTTCCGCCAACGGCAAAAGAAAATGGTATTACAACAGCGGCGGACTGGAATGTCAGTGTGGATTCAAATAGTCGTGGAAGCGTACAAATTATACCGGATGCAAGTGGAGGCAGTGCGACTGTGACGGGGCTAAGCGCTGGAAATGTCACCATTACAGTCCGATATGCATCCTCAACTGGGTCCAAAACAGCTACGTTTCCCGTCAGCGTTGGCTTGGCTGTTCCGACGACAATCAATATAACATCGAATAAAAACACATATACAGGTGGAGAGAGTGTTACGCTAACAGCGAGCGCAATACCGCCGTACATCAATGATTTACTTACGGGAACTGAATTCATTTGGTACAGCAATAACACGTCAATCCCAGGAGCTCAAGGCGGTAAAACATATACGTTTACATTACCGTCTGCAACAACAGTTGAACAAACGATATTGATTACGGTCAGTATCTTAGCTGTTGACGGAAAATATTCAAATGGATCTGGCACTTGTGAAATTAAGATTCCAGCGTTGAATCCCGGCTAAAGTCTCAGGAGAAAACGATGGGAAAAATATTCACCGTTGACGTTTCAAAGTGCAACGGCTGTTATAACTGCCAGCTTGCCTGCAAGGATGAGCACGCGGAAAACGACTGGCGCCCTTACGCCGCGCCGCAGCCCGAAACGGGCCACTTCTGGCTGAAGCTCACCGAAAATGTCGGAGGCACGGCGCCGAAGGTGAAGATACACTACAAGGCGGAGCTTTGCTGTCACTGCGACTCGCCGGCGTGCGCCTCCGTCTGCAAGCTCGGCGCGTTTTACCGGCGCGACGACGGGCTTTTGATACTCGACCCCGAAAAATGCGCCGGCTGCGGCGCCTGCGCCAAGGCGTGTCCCTACGGCGCGATATATTACAATGAGAAGCTTAAGATATGCCAGAAATGCACGGGCTGCGCCCACCTCCTCGACAACGGCTTCGCGCTGCCGCGCTGCGTCGAGGCGTGCCCGACGGAGGCGCTCGGCTTCGGCGAGGAGAACGAGCTGCGCGACTTTACGGTCGGCGCCGAGGTGCGCCTGCCGGAAACCGGCTGCCGCCCGCGCGTATACTACCGCAATATCCCCGGACGCTTCATCGCCGGGACGGTGTACGATCCCGTCGAAAAAGAAGTGATAATCGGAGCCGCAGTCCGCGCCACAAACGGCGGCAAAACGCGCCGCGTGACGACCGACGAATACGGCGACTTCTGGTTCACAGACCTCCCCGCGGGTAAATACGACGTCGTCATCGAGGCGAGCGGCTTTGAGTTTATGACGCTGGACGCCGTGGACGCGACGAGCGACGTCAATCTCGGAGATTTGCCGCTTGAAAGAGCGTGAAATGCGACATCTGCCCGCGCCGCTGCGGGGTGAGCCGAGACCTCGGCGAGCTCGGCTTCTGCCGCGCCGGGGAGGACGCCGTCATAGCCCGCGCCGCGCTCCACCATTGGGAGGAGCCGTGTATATCCGGCAAAAACGGCTCCGGCGCTGTGTTTTTCAGCGGCTGCTCCCTGCGCTGCGCGTACTGCCAAAACGCCGAAATAAGTCTGAATTTCCGCGGAAAACGCGTATCGTCAGATCGGCTGCGCGAGATATATTCAAAACTCGTCTCAAACGGCGCGGCAAACATCAACCTTGTCACGCCGACGCATTTTACGTGCGCTATTCTGCGGTCGTTGGAAACTCCGCCGCCGGTGCCGGTGATCTGGAATTCGAGCGGGTATGAGAGCGCTGCGACGCTGAAAACGCTTGAAAAGAAAATACAAATCTATATGCCGGATATGAAATACGCGCTCGCCGATCCCGCCGCGCGATATTCGTCAGCGCCGGATTATCCGGAAACGGCGAAGGCCGCGATACTCGAAATGTTCCGCCAGACGGGGCCGTTCGTGCTCGGCGGGGACGGTCTGCTGAAAAGCGGGGTCTTGATAAGGCATCTGATACTCCCCGGAAACCTTGACAACACCCGCGCGGTCATAGACTGGGTGTCCGGGACGTTTTCGCCGGGGGACGTTATGTTCTCCCTGATGAGCCAGTATACTCCGCGCGGGGAGCTTGACGCGTTCCCGGAGCTGCGGGCGCCGATAACGGCGCAGGAATACGCCGCCGCCATCGATTGTCTTATGGCGTCCGAAATCGCCGACGGCTTTTATCAAGACCCGCCGGGAGCCGGAGATGAAGCGTCATATATCCCGGAATGGGATTTTGCCGGCGTGTAGCGGCGCCGTTTGTTTTTGCGGGGCTCAGAGGGGCTCCGACGACTGCTCGGAGATGCGGAGCTTGCGGTTTTTGAGCTCGTTTTTCTCGCCGAACAGGAGATTGCCGAAGAATTGATCGAGGAACTCCCGCGTCGCGGTAACGCCGTTTTTGTGGTCGTTATAATTCGCCCGGACAAGCGCGTTGCGAAAGAACAGCGAGTTTTTTTCAAACGTATCGTTGGTGATATCATATCCGAACGCGCGGAGGTATTTTATCGTGAACACGGCTATCGCGCGGGTGTTCCCCTCACGAAACGCGTGTATCTGCCACAGGCCCGATATGAATTTCGCGATGTGCCCGACCTCGGCGCGGGCGTCCGACCCGCTGTGCTCAAACGCGTTTTCCCTGTCGAAGTCATAGTCAAGCGAGGCGCGCACCGCGCGAAAATCGTCGTAAACGACCGATTTGCCGTCGAGTACCCATTCCCGCTTTGAGAGATTGCAATCGCGTATCTTCCCCGCGTGTTCAAACACGCCGTCGAACAGCAGACGATGGATCGAGAGCAATTCAGTCGGCGCGAGCTTGAACGTATTTCCCGCGAGAGCTTGCGCGATATGAAGCGAAACCTTATCAGCCTCCTCGCCGTGCTTTTCGGCGTCTGTCGCGGCGGGCTTTTGCTCGTAGTATTCGGCGATAAGCCGCTCCGCTTCATTAAGAGAAATTTGCCCCGCAATGTTGGCGTTCGCCGTGTCGATTAGATATCCGGACGGCGTCAGTCCGTCCACTTGCTGCAAGCCGATAGCGGTTTTCCAGTAATAGCTCCGCGCCTTATAGTCCGGCTCGGTCTGCTCGACGTAGCCCGTATCTCCGTACATTTTTCAATCGCCTCCCGGTTCCGTTAAGCCTTCCGCTTCTGCGGCTTTTCTGCGGCTTTTACAAGGAACAGTATAGCAAATTTCTGTGACAATGCAACACAATTTTGAAAATCGCGCTTTCGGACGGGCATATCTCCAACCACTGATTGTGCTGCATAAAATCTAACAACCTTTGGTTGAATAACACAATATCGCCTCCATTGCGCCCAACCGAGGGTTGTGGTAATATACGTGTACAAGCTGCTTGTGATAAAAATTCCGCAATAAATTATTATTGAAAGGACTTGCACTATGGACACGAACATTTTAGGAAAAAACATCGCGCGGTTCCGCCGGGAGAAGGGGCTGACGCAGGAGGCGCTTGCCGCCGTCGTCGGAGTATCCGGTCAGGCGGTGTCGAAATGGGAGGTGGGCGGTTCGCCGGACGTTGACCTGCTGCCCGCGATCTCGGACTGCCTCGGCGTCTCGACAGACGCGCTTTTCGGGCGCGTGGGGCTGACGCACGTTAATCTTTTGGAGGAGGTCCAGCGCGCGGTCGGGGAAGCCGGTTCGCTGGAAGAGCAGTTCAAGCTTTCGTGCGAGATCGCATGGGTAATGCATCAAAGCTGTATTGGCGGAGAACGTCCGATTAAGCCGCTTGGGGTCGGGGAGGACTTCAGAGGGAATCCGGAAGATATGAACTCTCGACCGTGGTATTCGGAGTATCATGAGGAAATCGGGCACTCGCGGATACGGATCGACGAGGGGCGGCGGTATTTTCTGCTTATGCCGACGCCGCCCGAGGGGTGGAAATTTGACGACGAGGACGCCCTCTTGCGTGTTTTCAAGTTATTCGCCGACGCCGATTTCCTCAAAGCGGTCATTTATCTGTACAAGCACCATCCCGAGATGAAATTCACCGTCGGATTTTTGGGAAAAACATTCGGGTTCGACGATGAAAGAGCCGCCGCCGTGGTCGAGGGGCTCAAATCGCTGGAGCTCGCGGACGAGGAAGAGATGGAGTACGACGACACGCGTGTGACGTACTACAATTTCAGGCCGAATCCGGCGATAGTCCCGTTTCTGACCTTCGCCGAGGATATGCTAAGGCCCGCCGGCATATTTTGGGGCGCGATGCTCGGTCCGCGCCAGTGGCTCGCGTAAACGCAAAGGATAAATAAAACGCAAAACCTTGTCCGTAGGGGCGCGATTTATCGCGCCCTCGTCGGATTACGTATTGCCCCCACGGGGTTCCCGGAAACCGAGAAAATATTTCGAGGATTTTTAAGGAGGAAAAGAAAATGAAAAAGCTGGTCCGATGTTTCACAGCGTCGATCACACTCGTGTCCATTGCGCTCACCGGTTGTGTCGGCGCGGCAAAGCCGGCAAGCTCCGACGCGCCGGGCACAACCAGCGTTCAGGCGGAAAAAATCGCGTTTGAAAACGTCTATACGGAAACGCCGCTGCCGGTAGAATTTCACGGCTACGGCAATTCTATGCTCTGCGCCGGAGAGCGCATCTATTACAGCACTACGCTGAAGTCCGAAAGCGAGCCCGATGGAACGGACGCCGCTACAGTGACTCAGAGGCTTATGTCCTGCGACCTTGACGGCGGCGATGTAAAAATTCTCTGGGAACAAACGGCTCCCGCCGGCGAGGAGACGCTTTTGAATAATACGCTGCTTCCCGCGTTCGACGCGGACGCCGACGGGAATCTGTGGCTCGTGATATCCGGCTCGCATACGAACGAAGCTGACCCGAACGACCCGGTTTATGAAAATACGCTCAATCTCGTAAAGCTCGCCCCGGACGGAACGGAGCTGTTCAATACGGATTTGTTGTCTAAGGAGGGCGGGGAGCTCGGCGGGATGTACCTATATTCGATGGCGCTCGACGCGGCGGGAAACATATATCTGCACTCTCAGGATATCCACGTGTTTTCCGCGGCGGGGGAGTACGCGTTCACGCTGAAAGAGCCGTCGAGCATACGGGCGATGACGGTGACGAACACGGGCGAGGTCATATATGTGACGACCGACGCGACGGGCGTAGGCTATGAGGTTAAGCAGATAGACTTCGCGGCGAGGTCGGCGGGAGCGGCGGTAAAATACAATCTCACGAATTATTTATACCGGCTGTTCCGCGGTACCGGCGAGTATTTGTTTTACTGCGAAGGCCCAAGCGGTCTTTACGGAGCGAAGCTCGATCCCGCGAAGTCCGGTGCGATCACGGGCGAAAAGGTCATTGACTTCATAAACTCCGATATCAGCGCCGGCGACGGCGAATGGTTTGCGCCGATAGACGGCGGAGGCTTTATCATGACAGATATCGAGTTCAGATCGAGCGGGATGACGGCGAAGCTGTCCCGGCTTACGGAGAACAAAAACGCAACGCTCGATGGAAAAACAGTCTTGACGCTCGCGACGGTCTCCGGCGCGGACGCGAGCGTGATGAAATTCAACAAGACGAGCCGGACGATACGGATAATAGTGAAGGACTATTCGGAATACAACACGCCGGACGACTACAACGCGGGACAGGCGCGGCTCGACCTCGACATTGTAGCCGGACGCGTGCCGGATATCATATCAGTGCGGGGGCAGATATCGAAATACACAACCAAAGGCGTGCTGGAGGATTTGACGCCGTTTCTCGAATCGGAAAAGCATGGCGTCTCGCGCGGCGATCTGTTTGAAAACATTCTTACTCTCGGTTCAAAAGACGGGAAAGTATATCAGATCATACCGCGCTTTACGATGACGACGCTCATCGGCAAGGAATCTGTCTTCGGCGAGAGAGAGAGCATAACGGCGGCGGAGCTCGCCGACATAGCCGACGCGCGCCCCGAAGCCGCGATATTAAGTCTCGCGACGTCGGCCGACTGGCTGACCGGCGTTATGCGCACCGGGATAAGCGATTATATCGACTGGTATACCGGAACGTGTGATTTTACCTCTCAAGAATTCATCGACACGCTTGAATTCAGCAAGCGCTTTCCGAAGGAGATGGATTTCAACGCCTTATACGGCGACGCGGAGGCGTATAGAGAATACTCTCTCGGCATGGAGACGACGTACAGCGACGAGCGCACGCTGCTTATAGTCGGGTATGTATACGGCGTGCGTTTGGCGCGCGATATGGACATTATGTTCGGCGAAAAAACGGTGATGTTCGGATATCCGACGGCGGGGACAAGCGGAAGCGTGGTAGACAGCTTGGGAGGCTATGCGATTTCGGCGTCGTCGTCCAACAAAGACGCGGCGTGGGAATTCATTTGCAGCACGATAGCCTCAGCCGGAGAAACAAGCGCCGCGATGTTCGGCGGAATACCGTTGGACAAAAGGCAATTGGAAGAGATAATAGCGACGGAAATGCTCCCTCTGGAGGAACGCGATTTTACAAACGGCATTGATATGGTACGCGTATCCTTCGACGGATACCGCGGAACGACGCTGGACTCCCCCGAGGATATCGACATGACCGACCCGTATTACAAAAACTACGCGCTGACGCGGGAGGAAGCCGACCGCGTGCTCCGCGCCATAGAAGGCGCGGATGCCGTAGCCTCATCTGACGAGCAGATATCCAAAATCATTATGGAGGAAGCCGAGGCATTCTGGGCCGGCGCGAAAACAGCCGAGGAAACGGCAAGCGTGATCCAAAGCCGCGCGGCGCTTTACGTAAGCGAGAGCAGTTGAGCCGAAGACAAAAAACGCAGCCCCCGCCATTTCGCGGGGGCTGCGTTTTTTTACCCGTGCAGCGCCAAAAACCTCTCGAAATTCCGGTGCAGCACATTTTCGAGCGTCTCGTCGTCGAGCCCGATATCGCGCAGCTGCGCGAGCTCGTCCGCGTGATCCCACATCGGGAAATCCACGCCGAAAAATATATGCGTGTTGTCGAAGCGCCGGAATCCGGCCTCGACCTCGCCGCGCCCGCCGCAGCCAAACGTGCTGCTTGTATCATAATAAACGTTCGGCAGGTCGGCAAGCACGCGCCGCGCCTTTTCCCATTCGCTCCAGCCGCCGAAATGCGCCGCGACGATATTCAGCTCCGGGAAAAGCTTCGCCACGCGGGCGACGCGGATGGGGTCCGAAAAGCCGTGACGTATATCCCCGCTGTGCGTGATGAGGAACATATTTTTTTCTTGTAAATACGCGAATACGTTCAGCAGCGCGTCGCAGTCGATATAAAATTTTTGAAAATCCGGGTGCAGCTTTATTCCGCGCAGGCCGCGGGCGTATATGCGGTCAAGCTCCGCCTTATAGTCCGGATATTCCGGGTGCATCGTTCCGGTGCCGATGAATTCCGGGTGCTCCGCGCACGATCCTAAAATGAAGTCGTTTATCTTTGTCACCTGCACGGGAGTCGTCGCCGTGGAGAACACGACGAACCGCGAGACCCCGGCGTTTTTCCCCGTTTTCAAAAGCTCAGAGACCGAGCCCATATGCGTCATCCCGTATCCGTAAAAAGTGCCGATTGCTTCCGTGGCGACGCGCTCAATTTTCGGCGGAAATATGTGCGCGTGCGAGTCGATTATATCCAATGTAGGCCGCCTCTCGTCCGGTTCCGCCGGACTCGTTAATAATTATAATTACGGGCTACGCCCGGCCGCCCGGAACGGGCGGCTTAGCTGTCAAAAAGCTATCTGTCAGTCAATTAAACCTTCTAAAGCCTCTAACACAAGGCTTTTTACGAAATCGGCGTCGATCTCGAACACGATGGCCGCGACGCCTATCTTGACCTCCGTTTCCGGAGCGCGTGCGAGCCGGACGCTCTCTCCCGGCTGCGTGACGGAAAGAATATCGGCGCTTGTCGCGACGAAGGACGCTTTTATGTGCCCGACGACGCCTCCGGCGGCGTCAACCTCCGCCGCGATGCGCTCGAGGCAATCGGCGACGTAGTGGCGCGCGTAGCGCGGGTCCTCCGTGCTGATTTTAAGCGCGCCGGAGATGATTATCGCACCGTCGTGCTCCCCGGACGCTACGGCGGCGACGCCGGGGGCGATAGCTTCGAGCTCGTCGATCGCGTCGTGCTCGTGCTGATGTTCGCGGTCGTGCTCGTGGTCGTGGTTATGCTCGTGCGTGTGCCCGTGCGTGTGGTCGTGGCCGTCGGAATGGTCGTGAGAATGTCCGTGCGTGTGGTCGTGACCGTGGTCATGGTGATCATGGTGGTCATGGTCGTGGTCGTGTGTATGCTCGTGGTCGTGAATGTTCATTTATTATACTCCCGTTACCGCGTTCCAGACGCCGCCGGGGATCTCCGACAGCGCCGACACGCGGAAAATTTTTGCGTCCGGTTCAAGGCGTAAAATATCCGCCTCGATTTCCCGGAGCGCTTCATCGTCTTTGAGGTCGCACTTATTTATCAAAACGGCGTCTGACCCGACGATCTGCCCGGCCAGCAGCGCTTCAAGCGGGACAAGAAGCCGTTTCCACCGCGCGGCGTCAGTCAGAATAACGATGCGAGACTCGACTCCGAGTGCGCGAGCGAGATTTTCGCGTATGTTTATCGGATAAGCGACGCCCGTCGTCTCGATTATAAGAAATTCCGGATCGACTTCGTCCCTGATCTCGCGCGCCGCGGCGGTCAGGTCTCCGGAAACGGTACAGCAGGCGCACCCCGAAAACAGATTCGTCACCGAAAAACCTCCGGAGCGCAGATATTTATCGTCCACACCGACCTCGCCGATCTCGTTCTCAAGTATTATTACGCGGGGCGGGGCGCTTTGCGGCGTGTATTGTCCATTTAACGTGCGTGCGCGCACGAGGTACGCGCTTTCGCGCGACGGCGCGGCGGTGGCATCGCCTGTCATCGCTCCGTTGTTATCCGGAGCTTCGCGTGAAGTCAAATATCTTGCCATCTGCATGAGCGCCGTCGTCTTGCCGGAGCCGAGAAAGCCTCCTAAAATAATTGTAATCATATCATTATTCGCCTCCGTCTGACTTTATTTGCGCTTTACCCGAATGTTATTGTATCATAAACTCGCAAGATATACAACCATGAAAAAAGTGAGTTTTATTTGTTGCGGATTGCAACCACACGCGCTACGCTTATTTCTTGTGCTTTATGCGCCTGCGCGGCGCGGCGCCCCATTTCTTTGCGGAAAGAAATGGGGGAAAGAACCGCCAAAGGAAGTGTCCTTTGGAATCCTCTGAATCGCGGTGGCTTACGGAGGTTGTTCGCAGTTGATAGGCGCGGTGTTGTCATTTGCAGACTGTATCGTGGTTGTCGTGCTGTAGCGCTCTGTGTCCACACGCGAATCGGCGCGTTTTGCTGCCGCCCTGCTGTGCGGATGGGAAGATGGACGTCTCCGTTGCGATCTATATTAAAGCTTGCCAACACACTTTTACAGTTTGATTACATCTTGCGTTTTTAATTATATTGCCGCGCTGTGAGGAAAATATAGTGTCACCCGATGAAAATGAGGTGACGAGCTTGAACACTATTGCCGTATTTGAAAACAGCGGCGAACGCTTCGCCGAGGCTGTCGCCGGAGCGTTTACCGGCGCTTCCGGCGATGTCGCCGTGAATCCGTGCGGTCGTCAGGGTTCCGCGGGGCGCGATAATATCGTAAGAGACATTATCATCGTTTCTCCCGGCTACAGCGGGGTTTTGCGCGGAAAATGCCGCGCGCTTCTCGCGCCCGACGAATGCGCGGCGGCGGCTTTTTCCGCACAAAACGTCATAACCTACGGATTCTCGCCGCGGGCGACGCTGACGCTTTCCGCGGCGGGCGCGGAAAGCGGCTGGCTTGCCGTTCAGCGGGAACTTGTCACGCTTTCGGGCGTTACCGTGGAAGAACAAGAGCTTGAGATACCGATGCTCAGCGGCGCGGACGCGTCGCTCGCGGCGGCGGGAGGCAGGCTGCTGCTTGGTCTAACGGGCGATAGCGGCTCATAGTATGAAAATAGCTTCGCCCGCCGTTCTCGGCGGCGCGGGATTTCCCGCGGGGAGCTCCGCTGACAGCGGATAACAAATGGGGTGTGCAAAATGGGGTGTGAAGGTTGGAATTTGTAAACAACATCGCCGTGCTGTGCGGTTGCGCGGCTGAGCCGCCGAAATATTCTCATACCGGCGGCTCGGAGGATTACGTTACGTTTCCGCTGGAGGTCGAGCGTCTGTCCGGCGCTTTCGACAGGATAAACGTCGTCGCGCGGGCATCGATGCTCAAAAGTCTCGAGCTCACAGGCGCGACGCGACTTTACGTGGAGGGAGAGGTGCGCTCGTTCAACAACAAGAGCGGCGAGGGCAGCCGGCTTGTCGTCACCGTATTCGCGCGGGAGCTGCGTTTTTCAGACGGCCCCGACGAAAACAGCGTCCGCTTGCGCGGCGTCCTCTGCAAACCGCCGACGCTCCGCCGGACGCCTATGGGGCGGCAGATATGCGACATTATGCTCGCCGTCAATCGCCGCTACGGGCGCAGCGATTATCTCCCCTGCATTGCCTGGGGGCGCGTGGCGCAGGAGCTGTCCGAGCGCAGCGTCGGCGACGGCGTTTCGTTGAACGGCAGAATTCAAAGCCGCGGATACATAAAAGCGACGCCGGACGGCTCGGAGGAACGCACGGCATACGAGGTTTCCGTAATTTCTCTCATCGAAGATAATTGAGTTTTTCGGATAACGCGCGCGTTATCAGCCCCGATTTCAAGTCCCATATCTCAACAAACCGGCGCTCGCGCTCGTCGCCCGGATCACGCCGGACGTAAAAAACGCGCTCAATATCCAGCGCGCGCCCGTCTTCGGAGATTTTAGCGGAGCAGCGCATTTTGACGCGGTACGGTTCAAACGGGCGGCTTTTCCCGGACGCTGTCCTAAAGCTCCCGACCGCGCGCGGCAGCATACGGCGGCGCGCGTGCGCCTCTATCGCGCGCGACATATGTCCGTAAAAAGCGTTCACGCGTCCGACGGCGCGCGGCGGCGTTTTTGAAAACTTAGCTCCGGAAAGCTCCGGCAGCGCTAACGTCAGACGTATCATCGGCAGCCCGTCAAATTCTATCTCCGCGTTTCCGGTGCGAATTTTTACCTCCGCCATAAAATGACCTCCCGCGCCGCCTTACATTTGGTCTCTCGCGCGGCGGCGCTCGGTATTATATGCGGGATTTTCACATACGTTACTGCGCCTATAAGCCAGTCAAAACCTCGGCGGCGGCTTCCGCAAAACAGTAAAGCCCATCGGCTGATTTCTCAAACCGATGGGCTTACTGAATTTATGTGCCCACAGAACTCAGACGGCCGCGAAGCGCTTTCCGAATTCCGAGCAGACGGCCTCGTCCGGCGCTTCCTGCTGAATGAGCCCCTGCTCAAACAGTATGGCGCCGGACTTTGTTATCCGCTCCTGCCATGTGCGCATCCATTCGCCGTCGCCCCAGCCGTAGGAACCGAAAAGCGCGACCGGCTTGCCGCCGAGCTTACCTTCCGCCGAGGCGAAAAACGGCGCGAATACGCTGTCCTCCAATTCCTCGTTGCCCATAGACGGGCAGCCGAACGCCAGCTTGACGAAGCCGTCCAAGCTCCCCGCGTCCGCCTTGTCCGCAGACAGGAGCTCAACCTCCGCGCCGGCGGAGCGCATACCGCTTTCGATAGCCTTTGCCATCGCCTCAGTGTTGCCCGTGCCGCTCCAGTAGATGATTGCTGTTTTACTCATAATTGTACCTCCGAAAAATTATTAGTATTTACTAATCCTCCGGGTGCAAAATACAGACCGTTCAAGCGATTAGCAAATTCTAATGATTATTATACACTATGACCTTGTTCTTGTCAAGCATAAAATAAAAATTCCTACACGAAAAACAACTTGACTATTCAAGCAAACCCCCATATAATTGGTATATAAGCTTTTCCTGTATTGACGGGCTATACGGTCTGTTTTTTATTTGTTAATAAGGGGCGCCAATGGCGCCGCCCCCTATAAATATTTTCGCACAATACGAAAGGGGAAATTTTTTATGAGAAACTACGCGCAGGAAACGGAAAGCAGAGTCGCTTTCATACAAAAACAGCTCGCGAAGGCGGGGGCTGACGGCATCGTCTACGGAAACAGC
>JAISAA010000253.1 GCA_031266955.1 Oscillospiraceae bacterium
CTTGCGCTGCAACGCTTTTTTCTCTCTGAAAATTGATTTTCGGTCGCGTTCCGCGCCACTCGCCGTCCAAAAACGCCTTGCGCCGCAAGGGATTTTTGGGCCATGTAACACTTTATATAGACTGTTACATCGGCTGTCGGCGTTAAATTATTGCGGCTCTTGGGATTATACTACCATAGGTGGAACGACTTTTAAACACTTATTTTGATTTTTTCGACAGATTTTTCTTGCGGACGGAGTCGCCGCTTTGCGGCGTGGGGGCGACCGGGACGGTCGCCCCCACAGGACGGGGAATCGCCGTGACGGGGGCAACCGCACCTCCCGTTTGCACAGCAGGGCGGCAGCGAAACGCGCAGATTCGCGTGTTGACAACAGAGCGCCATCGCACCACGCCCCCCGATACAGTCCGCAAATGACAGCGGTGCGCCCATCTACTGCAAACAACCCCCGTAAGCCCCCGCGATTCAGAGGATTCCAAAGGACACCTCCTTTGGCGGTTCTTTCCCCCATTTCTTTCCGCAAAGAAATGGGGCGCCGCGCCGCGCAGGCGCAACCGCATTTCCCTATTGAAAACCCGCCCCGGCATCGCTATACTGTTACAAGCGGAACAAATACTATAATACGGAGGTAACAAAATGCAAAATCTACAGGGAAAAACCGCGTTTGTCACAGGCGGCGCGAGCGGGATCGGGCTCGGTATCGCCAAGGCCTGCGGCAGGGCGGGGATGAATGTCGTCATCGCCGATTTACGTCAGGCGCTGATCGACGAAACGGTGAAATGGTTCGGCGAGAAAGGCTATTCCGCCCACGGGATACGCCTTGACGTGACGAACCGCGAGGCGTACGCAAAGGCCGCCGACGAGGCCGAACGCGTTTTCGGGAAAATACACGTTCTCGTCAACAACGCGGGCGTGGAGGTCGGCTCCGCAAAGCTCTGGGACTTCACGTACAAGGACATCGACTTCATAACGGGCGTGAATTTCCTCGGCATCCTAAACGGCATAAAGACGATAGTGCCTCGCATTTTGGCGCACGGCGAGGAAGGGCACGTTGTTTCGACGGCGTCGATGTCCGGCGTGTCGGTAGTCCCCGGCGCGGGACTTTACTGCGCTACAAAGGGCGGCGTTATCGCGATGATGGAAACGCTCGCGTCCGACCTCACGGGGACGGCAGTCGGCGCGTCCGCGTTCTGCCCCGGCCCCGTGCAGACGAATTTTGCCGCGAACTCGACGCAGGTTCGCCCCGAAGGCCTGAAAAATGATGCGTCAGCCGCCGCCGCGCCCCCGCCGCCTCCCACGCCGACGGGCGACTCACACACCGCGGGCTTCGTCGCGCCGCCGATGCCGGACTTCTCAAAGGCGCTGATATCGCCGGAGGAAGCGGGAGAGCGCGTTGTGCGCGGCATACGCCGCGGCGACTTGTACATTATGACGCATCCTGAATTCGCGGGCAGCGTTTCGGCCAAAAACGGCGCGATGCTCCGTAGCTTCCCCGACGAGCCGTCCGACCCCGAGCGCGTGAATATTTTTGAAAACTTCTTCACGTTTTTGACGAAAAATCCGATCTACGACGCGCAGACGACCCCCGGCCCGCTGGAGCTGTAAAAAATACCGCAGATCAAATGATCCCCCGCGCCGCTGAAACGGCGCGGGGGATTTTGCCGGATACGCTCGCGCTTTCACGGACAAAAACAGGCTGAAAACGAATTTACTCATTTGCCTTGCCTTGAACGGCGAAGTATGGTAAAGTGTATGTGCCGACAGGAGGCGAATAGGAGGCGATATAATGCCTGAAGCGAACAGGGTCAAAAAACGCCGCGGGGATCGCACGGACGGGCGATGGCTCCGCACACTTGACTCGTATCACGTAATGCCGTCTTACATTATGGTAAAGCGCAACGACGCGAGCAATTACTTTTCCGACAGTATAGAGGTCACGGATATCGACCGGTATCTTCGCAAAAAGCGGGCGGACGGTATGGCGGGGCTCGGTATTCTGCACGTCGTCGCGGCGGCTTACGTGCGTATGGCGGCGAAGTATCCGGGAGTGAACCGCTTTGTATCGGGGCAGCGGGTGTTCGCGAGGCATGGCGTGGAGCTTGTTATGACGGTGAAGTCCGATTTGAAGATCGAGGCGCCCGAGACCTCGATAAAAGTCCGGCTGGAGCTCACGGATACGATAGGCGAGGTTTTTGAAAAGGTAAACGCGCAGATCGAGAGGGTGAAAAACAAGGACAAAACGAGTACGGACGCCGTCGCGGGCTCGCTAGTCAAATTTCCGAGGCTGTTTCTGAAATTCGCAATGTTTATGCTCAATCTGCTCGACTATTTCGGAAAAATGCCAAAGGCGGTGTTAGAGGCGAGCCCGTTTCACGGGTCGGTCATCATAACCGACCTCGGGTCTATCGGCTTGCCGCCGATATATCACCATCTGTACAACTTCGGCAATCTGCCGCTGTTCATCTCGCTCGGCACGAAGCGCCGCGAGGTCGAGGCGCAGAAGGACGGCGCCGTCGCGGAGCGCAAATACCTCGATTACACGCTCGTCGCGGACGAGCGGATCGCCGACGGCTTCTACTTCTCGCAGGTATACCGCTACTTTAAGGCGATATTAAAAACCCCGGAGGTGCTTGACAGCCCGCCGGACGAGGTCATACGGGATATAGACTGACGGGGTACAGGCTGGAATAGCCCGGCTTGCCCGTTCATACGTTGTTTCAAGAAGACTTTGCCGTTTAATCTGTTGTAGTATCAGGAGGCTTGCGCTTATGAAGAGAATACTTTCGGCGGCGCTCGCGCTGCTGTTGCTGCTCGCGGCGGCGTTCGTCGTATTCCGCCGCCCGTGGAGAGGCGGATATAAAGCCGTGCGGACGGTCTCGGACAAGGCGGCGCTGACGCTCATAATAGACGCGGGGCACGGCGGAGAGGACGGCGGGGCAGTTTCCCCGTCCGGGCTCGCGGAGAGCGGCGTAAATCTCGATATCGCGATGAGGATAGACGCGCTCGCCGCGTTTTTCGGTGTGAAAACGGTGATGACGCGCGAATCGGAGGAGATAGCTTACTCAGACGCCGCCGACACGACGAGAGAGCGCAAGACGGAGGACCAGCGCGCGCGGCTTGAACTGATCCGCTCCGTCCCGAACGCCGTGTTCATCAGCATACATCAAAACGAATACACAACTCAGCAGCCCTTCGGCGCCCAAGCGCTGTACGCGCCGACGGAGGGCAGCCGAGAGCTCGCTCTGGAGCTTCAGGAGCTGCTGATATCGTCGCTCGACACGACGAACCGCCGCGCCGCGGCGCAGATACAGGACACGATTTTTCTGATGAACAGCTTAGACTGTCCCGCCGTGTTAATTGAATGCGCGTTTTTATCGAATCCCGGCGACGAGGCGAAGCTCCGCACGGAGGAATACAGATTAAAGCTCGCAGCCGTGATAACGGCGGGATTTTTGCAAAACCGCGGCGAGCTTTCGGCGATTTACGGTTTATACGATCACGATTTGGAGGCGAAAGAGTGAAAGCGAAAAAGGTATTTTACTGTACGCAGTGCGGAAACGAGCTTCACTCGTGGCAGGGACAGTGTCCCGCGTGCCGGGAGTGGAACACGATAGTCGAGGCGCCGTCCGAGGGAAAGGGCGCGCGCGGCGTGTTGGCAAGAGGCGCGGCGGCGCGGGGAGCGTCGGAACGCGGCGGTCGGGCGTCCGTAAAGCTGCTGCGCGAGGTGGAATACGGCGACGAGGCGCGATTATCCACAGGTATGGCGGAGCTGGACCGCGTGCTCGGCGGCGGAGCGGTGACGGGCTCGCTGATCCTCGTCGGCGGCTCGCCGGGAATAGGGAAGTCCACGCTGCTTTTGCAGATATGCGAGTTTTTGTCTAAAAACCGCCGCGTGCTGTACGTATCAGGCGAGGAATCCGAGCGCCAGCTTAAAATGCGCGCCGAGCGGCTCGGCGTGAATGACGGCAATATGTATCTGCTCACCGAGACGGATATAAACGAGGTGCTCGCCGCCGCGGACGAAACGGCGCCCGACATTCTGATAGCCGACTCGATACAGACGATGTACGATCCGGAAAATTCCTCCGCGCCCGGCGGCGTCGGGCAGGTGAAGGACTGCGCGATGCGCCTGCTGCGCCTGTCAAAGTCCTCCGGTATAACGGTTTTTCTCATCGGGCACGTGAACAAGGAGGGCGCTATCGCCGGGCCTATGGTTTTAGAGCATATGGTGGACTGCGTTTTGAATTTTGAGGGCGAGCCGCGGACAAGCTTTCGCATACTGCGCGCGCGGAAAAACCGCTTCGGCTCTACGAATGAGATCGGCGTGTTTGAAATGCTATCTACAGGGCTGCGCGAGGTCGCCAATCCGTCTGAGCAGCTTCTCTCCGGTCGGCCATTGAATACGCCGGGAACGTGCGTGACCTGCGTTATGGAGGGCTCCCGCCCGATACTCGCGGAGATACAGGCGCTTGTCGCGCCGAGCACGACGGGAGTTCCGCGCCGCAACACGACGGGGCTCGACCACAACCGCGCGATGATGTTGCTCGCCGTGCTCGAAAAGCGCGGCGGACTGCGCGTCGGCGCGTGCGACGCCTATCTTAACGTCGTCGGCGGCCTCGAGCTTGAGGACCCGGGAGCGGACTTGGCGACGGTGCTCGCGCTCGCCTCGGCCTATCGGGATATTCCGCTCGGGGACGATTTGGCGGCGGTAGGCGAGGTCGGACTGACGGGTGAGCTGCGGGCCGCGCCGCAGACCGGACTGCGCGCCGCCGAGGCCGCGCGGCTCGGCTTCCGGCGGCTGATTTTGCCGCGCGGGACGGAGATCGCGCCGCCGCGCGGTCTTGAGCTCATATATGTCAAAAATATAACGCAGGCGCTGGGTGTGCTGAACGCCGGGCAGCAAGATATGAAAAACGTATCGAAAAACGAGGGGAGTGGATCATAAATGACGTGGGACGAGCTTGAAGGAGCGTGTCAGGACTGTACAAAATGCTCGCTCTGCGAGACGCGGACAAAGCTTGTGTTCGGCGTTGGCAGCCGCGAGGCGGAGATTATGTTCGTGGGCGAGGGGCCCGGTGAAAACGAGGATTTGACGGGCGAGCCGTTCGTAGGCCGCGCGGGAAAGCTGCTCGACGATATGCTTGAAATAATCGGTCTGTCGCGCCGGAAGAATGTCTACATCACGAATATCGTGAAATGCCGCCCGCCGAACAACCGCGACCCGCTGAACGCGGAGCGAGACGCGTGTATAGACTGGCTCCGCGCGCAATATAAGCTGCTCCGCCCGAAAATAATTGTGTGCCTCGGACGGATATCCGCCGGCGTGCTGATAGGCGGCGATTTCAAAATCACGCGCGACCACGGGCGCTGGTATGAAAAAGACGACATAAAATTTATGTCGATGTTCCACCCCGCGGCGCTCCTGCGCGACCCGACCAGACGCCCCGAGACGTTTGTAGACCTGAAAGACCTGCAAAGAGAAATTCGTGAAATATGCGAGACGACATACTGATCCGCGAGGCGCGCATTCGCGACGCGCCCCACATAAAACGCCTGTGGCAGCGTGTTTTCAACGATACGGACGAGGTGATAGGCGCGTTTTTCGAGGTGTATATCGACGTGCGGCTGTGCGTGCTGGCGCAAATCGGAGGGCGGCTCGCGGGACTCGGCCTGCTGCTGCCCGTCGGAGATTTTGTCACTCAGCAGTCTGCGACTCAGTGCGCGATGCTGTACGCGCTCGCGACGGAGCCGGAATTCCGCGGGCTCGGCTGCGCCTCGCTTATAACGCGCGAGCTTTTGCGCGTCGGAAAAAAGCACGGCTTCGGGCTTATCGCGCTGCGTCCCGCGTCGGACGCGCTTTTTGATTTTTACGGCAAAAACGGCTTTTATGAGACGTTTTACTGCCGCGAATACACTGTAAAAGCTTCAGCGCTCAAAAAGACGGTGCAGAATGTGCCCGGAATAGCGCTGACGCGCGCGTCGCCGGAGGAATATTTGGCGCGGCGCGAGCTATTGCTCCGCGGCGTACCACACATAGCATTCGACAGGCGCGCGCTTGCGTTTCAGGCGCGGCTCAGCCCCGGCGGCGGGCTGTTTTTCGCCGGGGACGGCTGCGCCGCCATAGAAGCAACGGGGCAGCCGGGCGGACGCGTCCTAATAAGCGAGCTGCTCGGAGCGGACGAGGGCGCGATCATCGCCGCCGTCGCCGACGCGTTCCCCGCAAACGAATATCTGGTGCGCGCGCCGGTTCGCAAAGCAGAGTCTGAGATAACGCGTTTCGGAATGGCAAGCGCAGAGACGATGGGGGCGTATATGGGCTTTACGTTTGGATAGGGATTGCAGGCTATTGATTTACGATTTACAAGGTGTCTACAGAACATAACATAAAAATTATAATGAAGCTTGAAGGAGACTAATGTGGAAAATTTATTGTACAAATGCATGACAAAAGGAACAAAACGAGAGGCCTCTGAACCGAGGCATTCTCAAAATTGGGTGCTTGCCCGACGAGGCTCGTTCCGTATATATGACGAAAAAATAGTATGCGGCGATTGGATAATACCTTTTAAGGATATAAAGAAGCTGACAATTTATAAAACGAAACAGCTTTTTATGAATGTAACAGTATTACATTTTGCAACCGAAAACGGAAATTATCAGTTTGGCTTTAATCCATGGGCGCATCCTGAAAAACATTTGATGAACTTAAAACCTGAGGAAGAGGTCGTTAAGCTTAAATTTTCATTATTCAGTGTAATTTTACGGATAATTATATTTGTTGGATTATTGGTATATTTTATAACGAGATTTAATAGTTAAATGTATTTTTCTAAACGTTGTCTGTGGTCTGCTCATTTCAGCCCGATCCTTCCTAAAACCTCGCCCGTTTTGATGCCGTCATAGGTGTATTCCAATTTGTCCAAAGCGTAAGGAAGCGTAGCTCTGTCATCCAACTTTATCAAGCGGTAGTTATTCCGCAGCCGTTCGGCGTTTTGCTTCACAGATTCACGAATGGACGGCTTTTCTATCTCGTCCGCTCTTTCAATGAGCGTTTCTAAGTTGCCGAATTGTCTGAGCAGAGCCGCCGCCGTTTTGGGGCCGATTTTATCCGCTCCCTTGATATTGTCTGAGTTATCACCTGTAAGCGATTTGAAATCCGCGTATTGTTCGGGTAAAATCCCGAGTTTATCTTGAATGAGCGCACCGTCAAGCATTGCCGTTTTATCCCCGCGATAGCGCAATACGGATACATTTTTACCGATCAATTGAAAGAAGTCGCTGTCCATTGACGCGATGATGATCTCTGTTTCGCTGCTGTATGTAAGCGCGTAGGCTGCTGCTGCGTCGTCGGCCTCGTGTATGTCAATTTCGCAATGAGAAATACCCATACAGTCCAAAGCGTCATAGATATCAGGGAGCTGTGAAAATGGATTTTCTTCTTCCGGAACATCTGTCATTACCGGACGGTTTGCCTTGTATTCGGCGGATAATTCCGCTCTCGGATTATCGTGTTCGCCGTCAAACAAGACGACAGCATGGGTGGGCCCTGACAGCTTGAGCATCTTGATGAGCGCGCCAACAAAGCCTAATGTGCCGTGAATCAGGCGGCCATCCTTCCCGGTAATACGCGCGGGCATACCGAAAAACATTTGGAATAATAGATTTGTTCCGTCAACGACCAATAGTTTCATAACGCACTTTCTTCTAAACCTCGATCTCCGATACGTCCCCCGAGCCGGTCACGCCGTACAGGGCGAGAGCGGGGCGGACGACATCGCACAGATATTCGGTCACCTGCTCCGGCGCGCGGCCGATATATTTTGACGAGTCAAGCTCCGCGCGCAGCTCCGGTTCGGTGATGTTGAACAGCGGGTCGGCGGCGATGCGCGCGGGCAGGTCGTTGGCTTCCCCGCGTTCTTTTACGGCGGCGCCGGCGGCCACCGAATGGACTCTTATCGCTTCGTGCAGAGCCTGCCTGTCTCCGCCGAGCTTTACGGCCTTCATCATAATATTCTCCGTCGCCATAAACGGCAGCTCGTCATTTATATGCCGCTCTATCACCTTGGGATAGACGCGGATGCCGGACGCGACGTTTATATAGATGTTGAGTATGGCGTCAACTGCTAAAAACGCCTCCGGTACGGAAATGCGTTTGTTCGCGGAGTCGTCGAGCGTGCGCTCGAACCACTGCGTCGAGGCCGTTTGCGCGGCGTTCGCGGCGTCGGAGACCACGTACCGCGCCAAGGCGCATATGCGCTCGCACCGCATCGGGTTGCGTTTATACGGCATAGCTGACGAGCCTATTTGATTCGTTTCAAACGGCTCCTCGCACTCCTTCAGATGGGACAACAAGCGCATATCCGTCGCGAATTTTGCCGCCGACTGCGCGACGCCCGACAGCGCCGCGAGCGTGAAATAATCCTCCTTCCGGGAATATGTCTGCCCGGAGACGGGCGCCACGGCGTCAAAGCCCATTTCCTCCGCGATGAGCGTTTCCAGCCGCTTTACCTTTTCGTGATCTCCGCCGAAAAGCTCCATAAAGCTCGCCTGAGTGCCGGTCGTTCCCTTGGAGCCGAGCAGACGCAGAGAATCGAGCCTGTGCGTAAGCTCGCCGAGGTCGAGCATAAGCTCGTTTATCCACAAGCAAGCGCGCTTGCCGACGGTGACGAGCTGCGCCGGCTGAAAATGCGTAAAGCCGAGCGCCGGCGTCGCTCTATATTTTTCGGCGAAATCCGCGAGCGCGGCGACGGCGCGAAGAAGCTTTTCACGGACAAGCAGGAGCGCCTCGCGCGTGATGATGATATCCGTATTGTCACCGACGTAGCAGCTTGTCGCGCCGAGGTGTATTATCGGCATAGCGGACGGCGCGGCCTTGCCGAACGCGTGTACGTGCGCCATAACGTCGTGGCGCAGCTTTTTCTCCATTTCAGCGGCGTAGCCATAGTCGATGTCCTCTATGTGCGCCTCCATCTCGGCGAGCTGCGCGTCCGTGATGCCGAGACCGAGCGTTTTTTCGGCGCGCGCAAGCGCGACCCAAAGCCGCCGCCAGGTCGAAAACTTCTTATCCGCCGAGAATAAATAAAGCATCTCGCGCGAGGCGTAGCGGGACGACAGCGGCGAAACGTAGGTGTCTGAGTGTCCGGCCTTCATATCCGTACCTCCGATTTGTTTTGATTTCGGAGGTCAGTTTACCACGCGGCAAAGGCTCTGTCAATGAGTTATGGCTTGCTTGAATGATTTACAGCTCCACAACACGCCGCCCCATCGTCCAACAGTGCTTAGGCGATTGAATCCAAATCGGTACACAGACCTCTAATCACGCCATTCTATGTGCACCAAATATGGTTTTTTTCTGTTATTGACATTGAACCGCTCCTGTTCCTCCGGCGGCAGCGCGCGAAGCACGTCGTAGCTGATATACAGCATACGCAACCGTTCCAGCCCATACAGCGGCTTCAGCGTGTCTATTGACGTGCTGTTGACAACGGACAGACTCCGCAAATTTACACAGCCGGTGAGCGCGGAGAGGTCTGTCACAGGATCTGTCACCCTCAGAGACTCAAGCGAACGGAATGTCTCTAACCCGTCCAAATTTGTCAGTGGGGCATATCCGGGTTTTTCCGATATCACCGGATCGTAACTGCCTGTGTCGATGGAGAGCGTTCCCGACAGTTGTGCGTTGTCCCTGATAATCTCGATCGCGTCTCTGTCAACTACCTCCAAATGGGTGAGTGTCTCAATTTTCGGCAGTATCAGTCCGTCCGCGATGTCGCAGTTGTAGATGTCCAAGCGTTTGAGGTTCGGGTACTCCGCCAGAAAGTCGAACGAGTCGATCGTCTCGCCGTTCAATGAGAGGAATTCCCGGTTAGAATAGGGGAATTCGTCCGAAGGCGAAAGGTAGACGTGCACCGCGTCGGCGTCGGCGTTGTTCGCCGGAGAAAAATGCTTGCGCTCGTCCTCCGGCAGCGCGTCATAGGCGTCCTTGCCAATGCGGATCTCCTGTAACCTCTCCAACCCGTACAGGGGCTTTAGCGATTCTATCTCCGGCGATTGGCCGAGTTCCAAAATCTTCAGATCCGCACAACCGGCGACCGCCGAAATATCGCTGATACAACCGGGCAGAGAGAGATATTGAATCGACGCGAAGCCCTCAACACCGGCGGCGTTGTTCGGCCATTCGGCGGCAGATTCCTCTTTGCCGAAAGAGATGTTCAGCGCCCCCGGTATGTGCGTGTTTTCCGCGATAACTTGAAGCGCGTTTACGTTCTGTACGGTAATATCCGTCAGCGAATCAACTTTCGGGAACACGAAATCGCTCGGAATTTCGCTCGTGACGGTGAGCATATCGAGTTTCGGGAGCGGCAGACAGTCCGCGAGCAGATCAAACGCCGACGCACCGTAAATACCATGTACATCCAGTTCAACGACGCCGTTCAACGCGTCTGATTTGGGTATTCTGACGCCCTCCGGGATATAACATTCCGTGATTATTATTTGTCTTATCCCGTCAAACTCGCGCAAAAAGTCAAATGATTCTATGCGCCAAACATACAGATACAGTAACCCCTCGCCGGTGTCGTAATCCAATTGCGCTTTCGCGTCTGTCAAAACATAATAGTCGGACGGGTCTCCGTTTCGGACGACCTCAATGTCGTGCCTCGGCGTGTACGCGGGCGGCGTATTGACCGGAGCGCCCGGAGTGTCCGCGGACACTCCGGGGTCAGGCACACACGACGCCAGCGCGGCGGACAGCAGCGCCGCAAACGCCACGGAGGCGGTGAATATGAACTTTTTTGATTTTGACATTGCAGTATCCATCCGCCCTATCAAGCAATATAAGTCTTTAATATTTGAACAATTTTCTCATCTGAAAATACTGTTCCGTTGATTTTGGCGTAATCTTTACCTGCTGAATGAATATTAAAATATCTTGAGATTTCTTTTTGCGAAGTGTATATCCATAAATCGTCAACAATGGAAATTTCACCCGGACAGACTGTTGCTATTGGCAGTCCGCCATAGCAGACGTAAATAGGAACTCTTTTCGCATCAGCCGGATTGTACTCATATATTTCGCCCGGGCTATTGAAAAGAGACAAGAATAAATTTGCTGTTTCAACAGAGTTTATGTAATGACCTTTAATATAAACGCCGGATGCGACACTGTTCGTGAACACATCTTCAGGGGTTATCGCATACAGGTCAGGACCAGGACTCCCGTCCCACGTACGCGTACATAAGAACTGTGTTGTATCGTCAACAGCATATACCCTCTGACCGTCGTCAGTCTTGCCGAGATATTTGCCGCTTGTATATTGACATACCATTTCGCTGCACCCGTTTATGGTAACAAGCAGAAGCAGCATAATTGTCGCCGAAATAAATCTTTTGGCCAGCCCTAAAAACCTCCCGATACCTGCTTCGAGTATCGCGCAGACAGCTTGATACGGCTCCGCCAAGAACCGGGCGGGAAACGGTGTGAAGTCTTTCACTCCGTTTCCTCCGATAAGAACTTTTCGATTCTGTCCAGACCCTCTTTAATATCGTCCATACCGGCGGCGTAGCTCATCCGCACGAAGCCGGGGTCACCGAAGCCGGAGCAGGACACGACGGCGACGCGCCCGCGTTCAAGCAGCGCCAGCGCGAAGTCGTCCCCGCCGTTGATGACGCGCCCGCCGAGCGTTTTCCCGAGCTGTTTTTCAATGTTTATCATCACATAAAACGCGCCCTCCGGCATAATGCAGCTTATGCCGGGGATCGAATTTACACGCTTGACGGCGTAATTCCGGCGCTGCTCGAACGCCTGCCTCATCGTTTCGACCGATTCCTGCGGGCCGGACAGGGCCTCCGCCGCGGCGTATTGCGAAATTGTGGACGGGGCGAACGTCGAATGGCTGAGATAATTGCCCATCACGCGCGCCAATTCCTCGGAGGACGCGGAATAGCCGACGCGCCAGCCCGTCATCGCGTAGGATTTCGACACGCCGTTTATGAGTATCGTCCGCGCCTTGAGCTCGTCCCCGAGCGAGGCCGCCGATACGAATTCGCGCCCGTCATAGACCATCTTATAATAAATTTCGTCGGAGATCATATAAATGTCCCGGCTTACGCACACCTCGGCGAGGCTCAATAATTCCTCGCGGCTGTACAGCATACCGGTGGGGTTTGACGGGTTGTTGAGTATCAGGAATTTTGTCCGCGGAGTGATCGCGCGGTCGAGCTGCGCCGCCGTGAGCTTGAAGCCGGCGCGCTCCTCCGTGCGGACGATGACGGGCGTACCGCCGGCCATTTTCACGATCTCGGGATACGTCACCCAATACGGAGAGGGGATCACCGCCTCATCCCCCGCGTTTGTCAGCGCGGAAACGACGACAAAAATAGAGTGCTTCGCGCCAGAGGCGACGACGATCTCGGACGGCTTATAGGTCACGCCGCAGTCCGCGTAAAGCCTGCCGGCGGCGGCTTTTTTGAGCTCGTCGATGCCCGCGGCGGGCGTATATTTAGTTTTGCCGCCGTCGATGGCGCGGACAGCGGCGCGCTTTATATTCTCCGGCGTATCGAAATCGGGCTCGCCCACGCCGAAGTTTATAACGTTCAGGCCATCGGCGATCATACGCTTGGCGAGCGTGTCAACGGCAAGCGTCGAAGACGGCTTAACGCCGAGAGCCGCGCGTGATATTTCTTTCACAGACAATCAACCCTTTTCAATAATAACTGAGCATTATATTTTATTTATTCGCGCGTCAGTCGCCCGAATGGGCGACTCCCCGGGCCGTGGGCCCGTATTGATATTCTCGCGTTGGGTTTGGTGAAGCCGGACTCAACGCAAGACTTTCATCTATTGCGCGGGCGAGTTGGTCAGGACAGCTGGTGCTTCTGCGGCCGCAGCGTATACCGCGCAGCCTGTCCGCCGCCGAGCGCGCGTCCGCGCCCTCGAGCAGGCGCGAAAGCCCTTTCGCGTTCCCGTCGCAGCCGTCCGCGAACGCAACGCTTTTGACGATTCCGTCCTCAATATCAAGCTCAATGCGCCCGGCGCACGTGCCGGAGGTTTTGTATATCGTTTTCATTATATGCTCCTTTGCATTTGGGTGCTGTGCGTTTGGAGATGCCCGAGTTACCGAAGCCGCGAGCTATCGAAATTGATTTTAGCATAAATGAAGAGGGGATACAAGTAGGGGATTCAGTCCGACGGGGCGTCGATTATTTCTTCCGTTCCGGAATTTATTTTCTCGTTTGCTAATTTG
>JAISAA010000340.1 GCA_031266955.1 Oscillospiraceae bacterium
GTGGCAAAAGGTTGATATCTCGTTGTACTTATTTCTTAAATCGGCGCTTGGTCTGATTGCCGGCATAAAAATCCCTCCGAACTTTTGATACTCAGATTGTATCATAATATGTATATGAACGCAAGAAATTTTCACGTCAAGTATCGTTATAGTGGCCGCGGCATTGAGATATTTCTATTGCATCGCCCTTCAGCCGATATACGATACGGTTTTCATCGTCGATCCTGCGAGACCACCACCCGGCAAGTGCGCCCTTCAGCGGTTCCGGCTTGCCGATGCCCGTGTACCCGTTCCTCTCGATGTCTTTCAAAAGCTTGTTTATGCGCCTGAGCGTTTTTTTGTCTTCTGCCTGCCAGCCGGTGTACTCGTCCCACGCTCTGTCGTGCCAGCTTTTAATCATCGTCCGCCTCTATGAGCTCGTGGGTGTGCCAATGCTCGGGCCCGTCGGTGACGCGCCGCCGCAGCTCCGCCATATTCGATTCCGAGTAAAACGGATCGAGCTCTACGATGAAGGGCAGCTTTTGCTCTCGCAGCACTTTTTTTACGAACATATTCACCGCCACGGATACGTTCATACCCGTTTGGTCGCAGAACGAGTCAAACAATTTTTTATCCCGCTCATCGACGCGTATGCTCATTGTAGTCATTGCCATAGAAAATTTCCTCCTGATTTATTGGTTTGTATCTACATTATATCACACCGTAACACGGTGTCAACTATTTTCTTCGGCGTTCAATCATTTACAGACCATCGGCTTGCTCAAGCCTGTCCCGCGGATTACCGTGCAATTTCAATCGGCGGTACGCAAACGGTTGCGTCCGTGGAAATTATGTGATATAGTATCCGCCAGCGGCGCGGCGTACCGCACCCGTTTGACTATATCATATACTAAAGGACGCAATTGATGAAACAGCTTCGCAATATCGCGATCATAGCGCACGTCGATCACGGCAAGACCACTCTTGTGGACAAAATGCTCAGCCAATCCGGCGTTTTCCGCGAAAACCAGACGGTGTCCGAGCGCGTTATGGACTCCGGGGACTTAGAGCGAGAGCGCGGGATCACGATCCTCGCCAAAAACACCGCCGTCACCTACGACGGCGTGAAGATCAATATCGTCGATACGCCCGGTCACGCCGATTTCGGCGGCGAGGTCGAGCGGATACTGAAAATGGTGAACGGCGTGCTGCTGCTCGTGGACGCCGCCGAAGGCCCTATGCCGCAAACGCGCTTTGTGTTAGGCCGCGCGCTTGAGCTGGGCCACCGCGTCATCGTCGTTATAAACAAGATCGACCGCCCGGACGCGCGCGTAACGGAGGTCGTGGACGAGATTTTAGAACTGCTGCTCGACCTCGACGCCACGGATTTTCAGCTCGATTCCCCGATGATCTTCTGCTCCGCGCGGCGCGGCTGCGCGTCGTATTCCCCGGATACGGAGGGCGCGGATCTCTCCCCGCTGTTCAAGACTATAATAGAATACATCCCGGAGCCCGGGCGGGACGAGAGCGCCCCGCTGCAAATGCTCGTATCCTCCATCGACTACAACGACTATGTCGGGCGCATAGCGATTGGCCGAATCGAGCGCGGCGTTTTGACGAAAAATCAAGAGATAGCGGTCTGCGATTTCCACGGAGAACGCCCCGTGCGCCGCGCCAAGGCCGTCAACCTGTTTGAGTTCGACGGACTTTCGCGCGCGAGCGTGACGGACGCCGCGGCGGGCGATATAATAGCGCTGTCCGGCATCGGCGACGTCACGATAGGCGACACAGTCTGCGCCCCGGACGCCGTCGAACCGCTGCCGTTTGTGCAAATCTCGGCGCCGACTATGGAGATGACGTTTTCCGTGAACGATTCCCCTTTCGCCGGGCGCGAAGGCAAATTCGTCACGACGCGCAATATACGCGACCGGCTCACGCGAGAGACTCTGAAGGACGTGTCCCTGCGCGTGACGGAGGTCCCGGACTCCGACGACTTTAACGTCGCCGGGCGCGGCGAAATGCACCTGTCCATACTTATAGAGACTATGCGGCGCGAGGGCTATGAATTTCAGGTCTCCCCGCCGCGCGTGCTGACGGCGGAGATAGACGGCAAGCTCTGTGAGCCCATCGAGCGCGTCGTCCTCGACGTGCCGGACGCCTCCGTCGGCGCCGTTATCGAAAAGCTCGGCTCGCGGCGCGGCGATATTTTGGAGATGACGCCGTCGGGGGGCCGCGTAAAGCTTGAGTTCCTCGTGCCGTCGCGCGGCTTGTTCGGCTACAGGAACGAATTTTTGACAGACACGCGCGGCGAGGGCATAATGTCCTCAGTCTTCGAGCGCTATGAGCCGTGGAAGGGCGGTATCTCGCGGCGCAGCGGCGGTTCTCTCGTCTCATATGAGACGGGCGAGGCCGTGACCTACGGGCTTTTTTCCGCGCAGGACAGGGGCCAGCTCTTTATCCTGCCCGGCGCCGCGGTCTACGCGGGAATGATCGTCGGCGCGTCGCCCAAGGCGGAGGACATCACCGTCAACGTCTGCAAGCGCAAGCAGCTTACAAACATCCGCGCCGCCGGCTCGGAGGACGCCCTGCGCCTTGTCCCGGCAAAGCTGATGAGCTTAGAACAATGCCTTGAATTTCTCGCCGACGACGAGCTGCTTGAGGTCACGCCGAAAAACCTGCGCCTGCGCAAAAGCGAGCTCGACCACTCGCAGCGCCTGCGCAGCGCCGCCCGTAAACGGGCGGATGCTTGATAACGTGCGCCTGCGCGCCGCGGCGCGGGCGACCGGGGACGGTCTCCCCTACACCGGTTCAACGTACCTCCGTCCACACCCACGGTGTAGGCGTCTCGATTCGCCTACGGCGGGCGAACACAGTTCGCCCCTACAGCCCGCCGAAAAGGCCGCATCCCTCGTCCCCCCTTTGAGGGGGTTTCCAAAGGGGGATCTCCCACTTTGGCGGTTCTTTCCCCCATTTCTTTACGTAAAGAAATGGGGCGCCGCGCCGCGCAGGCGCAAAAGAGGCATAGTGCCGCTCAATAATTGTTCCAAGTAATATGAAACGAGGTCAAAAAAATGCCGGGTACAATACTCATAGTGGATGATGAAAAAAGCATAGTTGACATCCTGAAATTCAACCTCGACCGCGAGGGCTACTCCACGCTTGAGGCATACGACGGCGAGGAAGCCCTGCAACGGCACGGCGAAGCGCGCCCGGATTTAATTCTTTTGGACGTCATGCTGCCGCATATCGACGGCTTTGAGGTCTGCCGCCGCATCCGCGAGACCGATATACTGACGCCGATAATTATGCTCACGGCGCGCGAGGAGGAAACCGACAAGATATTCGGCCTGGACATCGGCGCCGACGATTACGTCACCAAACCGTTCAAGGTGCGCGAGCTTATCGCGCGAGTGAGGGCGAATATACGCCGCACGGCCGCACGGGATTTTGCCCCGGAATCAGTGGCCGAAGCCGAGCCCGGCGCGCGGACGCAGCTCGGCGCAAACCTCATAATAGACGACGGGCTCCTTGACGCGTTCGTCGGAGACCGCGCCGCGGTGCTCACCCCGCGCGAGTTCGAGCTATTGAAATTTCTTTCCGCGTCGCCGGGACGGGTGTTCTCGCGTGAGGCGCTGATGCGCGATGTGTGGCAGTATGAATATTACGGCGACCTGCGCACCGTGGACGTCACCGTCCGCCGCCTGCGCGAAAAAATCGAGGACTCAAGCGCTGACCCGAAATATATCCTCACAAGGCGCGGCGCGGGCTATTATTTCGCCGCCCAAACGGACGATTCCGAGCCTGAGGCCCGTGTTGATGATGCTGATGATATTGCTGAAGCCGGCGAAGCCGGAGCTGCCGGAGGGTAAGGTTAAAAATGCTGAAAAGCCTGCGCGGGAAGCTTGTTTTCATAATGCTTATGCTTATCGTTATGCTGATGAGCGTTATCGTCGTGTTTTTGACGCGCGGCGTGCGGGACTTTTACCTCGACGAGTTTTACGTGCGTATGACCTCCGCGTTCACGGACGAGGATATGATTTCGGCCCTGCGCGCCGCCGCCGGCGAACCGGACGCGGCGGCGCAGCTGGAGGAAATAATGACCGCCTACGCCGGCAAGCTCGGCATCGACAACTGGACGCGCAAATTCTACATTCTCGACGGTGAAACGGGCGAGGCCGTCGCCGGCGCGGAGCTGCCGCGCGGAGAAGTATTTGAGATGACGCCGAATATCTTGGCGGCGCTGACGGGGAGAAACGCGTACACGGGCGGCCCCGGCGGCGAATATATGGACGCCGCCGCGCCGATAGACGGCGAATACGGCCGCTTCGTCGTGTACATACGCGACAACCGCGAGACGTCGCAGAATCTCTCAGCGTCGCTGTTCAAGCTGATACTTGAATCGCTGCTGTTCGGGCTTATCGCCTCCGTCGCGATAAGTCTTTTGCTCTCTCAGACGCTGCTTTCGCCGATACGCGGTATGACGAAGGCCGCCGAGGCTATGGGGGAGGGCGACTTCACGCGGAAGATACCAGTGGAGTCGGACGACGAGATAGGCACGCTGTCCACGACGTTCAACACGATGGCGTCCCAGCTCGAAACGACGCTGGACGAGCTCAAAAACGCCGAAAAGCTGCGCCGCGACTTCGTGGCGAACGTCTCTCACGAGCTGCGCACGCCGCTGACAAGCGTGCGTTCTTACGCCGAAACGATGCACGACGCGCCGGAGCTCCCGCCGGAGACCCGCGAGGAATTCCTGCACGTAATTTTGAACGAAAGCGACCGGATGACGAAAATCGTGTCAGATCTGCTCGACTTATCGCGCCTTGATTCCGGCGGCGGGCTGAAAATGGAGCGCTTCTCCCTCGAACGCTCCGTGCGCGACGTGTACGCCGCCATAGCCATAGCGTCAGAGCGGCGAGGGCAGAGCGTCGAGCTCGATTTACAGCTCGGTATGCCGGACATTCTGGGAGACCGTGCGCGCGTCGAGCAGGTTTTGATGAATATTATGACGAACGCCGTCAAATACACGCCCGAAGGCGGCTCCGTAAAAATCACTTGCGGCGCGTTGAATCAGGCTTCGCCTGATTCAACAATATCGCCAATGCGGGCCTACGGCCCGACACGAATGTCGGCTCAATGGGTAGAAATCAGCGACACGGGCGTCGGCATTCCCGACGCCGACCTGCCGCGCGTGTTCGACCGCTTTTACAGGGTGGACAAGGCCCGCTCGCGCGAGTCCGGCGGGACGGGGCTCGGACTGTCCATAGCCAAAGAGATCGTGGGGTTGCACGGCGGGTATATAGAGCTGCAAAGCGTCCACGGCTACGGCTCCGTGTTCACCGTAACGCTGCCCGTCAACGGCCCCACACAAAATTTGGCGCCGCCCGGAGTTGGGGTAGTATGACGCGCGCGGTCAGGGAAGGCCTGAAAACGGCGCTTATAGCCGCGCTTCTGGCTCTCGCCGTGCTGACGGCGCGCGCCACCGGTATGTTTTCCGAAGTAATCGCGGCGGTCGCCGATTCTTCGCCGTCCGGCGCGGCGTATATCGGAAATTCCGGCGGCGCGGTTTCCGCGGAGGCGGCGCGCCCGTGCGCCATAGTCGT
>JAISAA010000016.1 GCA_031266955.1 Oscillospiraceae bacterium
CCACCTCGCTCATAATGTGCGACGAGAGCAGGACGGTTTTGCCCTGCGCCTTGATTTTCCCGATCTCGTCCTGAAACACCTTCTCCATCAGCGGGTCGAGCCCGCTGGTCGGCTCGTCGAGGATATATAATTCCGCGTCGGACGCGAACGCCGCCACCAGCGCGACCTTTTGTCGGTTGCCCTTGCTGTATGTACGGCACTTCTTTGTAGGGTCGAGCTCAAAGAGCTGTAGGTAATTCTCCCGTTTTTTCTTGTCCGCCTTGCCGCCGTTCAGCGACAGAAAGAGGTCTATTACCTCGCCGCCCGTGAAGTTGTTCCAAAGGTTGACGTCGCCCGGCACGAACGCTATGCGCCTGTGCAGCTCCACAGCGTTCTTCCAAACGTCCCGCCCGAACATCCGCGCTGTTCCGGCGGTACGGCGCAAGATGCCGAGCAGGCAGCGGATCGTCGTGCTTTTGCCCGCTCCGTTGGGCCCGAGAAATGCGTGGACCTCGCCCTGTTCTACTGACATGTCCACGCCGTCCAGCGCGGTAAACCTGCCGAATTTTTTGACCAGACCGCCTATTTCAATGATTTCCATCGGATTTCCCCTCCTTATAATACGCTTTGCGCAAATCGTCCGTAAACGCGTAAAACCGCGACCACTCGGCGGCGAGTGACTGCCCGTCATTGGCGTCCAGCTCGCCGCGCCTGAGGCGTTCCGCGGTTTCCGTCTCGTAAGCGTCCATCATCCACCTTAAGTATTTGACCACACTGCGGCCGTCCATATCCTCGCGGAACAGCGAATAGTCGACGCCGTCATAGATTTTGGAGTACACCTCCCGTTTGATGTCGGCGATATCGTCCGCAAACTTGCTGAAGTACGGCTCGTTCTCTTCACGGTAGAAGCTCTCGAACAACGCAAAGACCTCGGGAAATTCCGCCATCGCGCTCCTCTTGGCGTCGGTCAGGGCTTTATGCCGCAGCAGAAAATCGCCCGAATCGCTTTCGACTCGCCGGACGTACCTGTTTCGCGTAAATTCAATGGCATACTGGCAAAGGAAGTCGAACAGCTCATCCTTGCTGCCAAAGTAATAGAACAACATCCCCTTTCCTATTTGCGCGTTCTCGGCAATCGCGTTTGTGGACGCCCGCTTGAAGCCCTTCACCGCGAACTCCGCAAGCGCCGCGTTGACAATGCGCGTCTGCTTTTCCGCGTCGAGCGCGTGAAACGCGTCAAAGCTGCCCCCGCCCTTCCATACCTGCAAATGTGCCACCTCCCAAAACGATTAGACCAATAAATTGACTGATCCGAAAAGCATTATAGACCATAACGGTCTATAATGTCAAGTGGGAAAATAAATTATTTTTTCAAAAAAATATACTTGGCAAAAAGCGTTGGAATCGTAAGCTTTTTACTTGATTACGCGATCCATTGCGCAAAGTGAGCGGTTTTATATCCTGAAATCGTCCGCCTGAGAGCGGTTCCGCCTCGCCGTCATTCGATTCCAGCGCATAATTTCATTGTTATGCGTCGGGTCGTACTTGTCCATAACCTTTGCCCATTGCGCTGTTACGCGGACGCCGTCGCCGTCCAAGTCGTCGGCGGTTTCGACCGCAAACAGCTTGGTCTTTTCAAAATGCCAGCGCCACCACCGTAATTGCAAGTCAAGAGCGTATGCGCTTGCGTTTTTCGCGGTTCCGAGGTATAATCGGGTAAAATTTTTACAGAGAGGATTTTAGTGAAAATGCTTGAAAAATCTATCGACTTCCTGCTCGAGAACGCGGGGCCGGTGATACAGTACCGTTTGCGCCGAGAGATACTGCGCGACCTCGCGCCGGGCGACGAGGAAAATCTGCTTGAGCAAATTTATCAAACGCCGAATTTCAAGCTCGTGGAGAGCTACGTCAAGCCGAACGGTTACATCGGCAGCGGGGCGCACAGTTGGGGCCAGTGGCGCGGTGTGATATATCATCCCACAGACCTCGCTGACGGCGAGGCGTGCGCGAGGCTGCTGTCGAACTATGCCGTGCCGAAAACACATCCGTTGATCGTCAATTTCATCAACGCAATGCGCGACGAGGAAACACTGCGGCATGAGTTTTCCTACATACCGCCGGAGCTCCCGCGTTTTGAAAACCGTTATGCCGGGTTGAAAAATGGCAGCACCAGTAGCGATGTTATGGTGCTTATTTACACAATGCAAGCGCTGCTCGGGTACGGCGACAAAGATTATGTTAAGCCGTTCCGCGACATTTCGCTCGACGCGTTTTGCAGCCTGATGCCGTTCAACTCACTCGACGATATAACAAAACGGCATAGGACAAAGAACATTTCCTACATCGAAGCAGACACATATTTCCCGTGCTCGTATCACTTGACGACGCTCGCGCATACGCAAGAGTGGCGGACGCCGGAGAACGTCAGGGCGCTCGCGAACGCGCTCAATCACCTGAACACGATAATGAGCGGCGGCAATCGACTCGCGGTCAAAGTCGGCAACAAGTATTACGTACCCGGCTGGGCGTTTGCGCGTCCGTTTACGCCGTATACATTTGACGACCAAAACACAGCGATGTACCGCCGCCCGCTGACAGAAATCGCGATGCTCGGCATCGGGAACCGCGTCGGCGTGATCCGCGAAAGTGCCGCGAATGTGGAGGAAGCGCTGAGCTATGACGGCATACTGCGGCTGAATTTCGATTCTGCGTACAAGAAGCGCGTGTATCATTCGATATGCTATCCAACAGCGTATGCCGATACAAGGCTCGAACCGGACTACAAGCGCAAATATGCGATGGAGTGCGATCTGACGTTCTGGGCAGTGCAGTTTTTGGGGCTTGTCAACGGCGATGGCGCGCTCGCGGCAACCGCAAGAGACCACAAGACGTATAAAATAAGTTCTATAAACGCTTGACACACGTATTAGACACGTGTTATAATGTGTCCAGAAGGCGGGTGTCGCGATGAAAGTCGGTGAATTAACGCATTTAGCAAAGAAACACGGTTGCCGCATAAAGCGGCACGGCGCGGATCACGACATTTGGATAAATCCAAACACCGGCGGCATAGCTCCGATACCGCGTCACCAGAGTAAAGAAGTTGCCACCGGAACGGCTAATCGAATAATAAAGGACTTAGGGTTGAAATAAATCGAGCTTGAAAGGATGCCTGACTATGAAATACGCATACGCAGCGATTTTCACGCCGGAGAAAAACGGCGCGTACAGTGTCTGTTTTCCCGACTTGTCCGGATGCTATACAAGCGGCGCCGATATGCCGGATGCCGTGAATATGGCACAGGATGTACTTTGCTTGACCTTGTATGATATGGAGCAGGATAAAAAACATATCCCCACCGCAAGCAATCCGCACAATATCAGACTTGCGGACGGCGAGTTTATAAGCGTAGTCGCTGTGGATACGGAAACATACCGACGATTTTACGAGAACAAGTCCGTTAAAAAGACGCTTACCATTCCTATGTGGTTGAACGAACGGGCGGAGCTGGCAAATATCAATTTTTCCGGTGTTTTGCAGGAGGCGTTAAAAATGCAGCTGCATATTCAAGAATAGAGGCACATTATCGCTATGCCTATTAAAGAATTATCGCTCAATGATTATTTCAAATGCAACAACATTTGGGATATGAGCAAAGACCCCGACAGGGCGAAATGTTGGTATGATGAGCTCGCGGCAGGGAATCGCATCACATTTGTATATATCGAAGATGAGCAATACTTAGGAGAAGTATCGCTGGTCAAAGAAAACGGAGATAGTGACTATACTGTTCCGGGACAGCGGATATATCTCTCCCGGATGATCGTAAAAAAAGAAAACCGCAATCAGGGGCTCGGCGGTCTTTTGCTCGATCATGCGATGTGCTATGCAAAGCAGTTGGGATACTCCGAAATTTCTCTCGGTGTAGATATATCGAACACAGGCGCCAGACGTCTGTATGAAAAAAAGGGGTTTACAAATATTATTTTTGTTGGAGAAGATAAGGACGGTAAATTCGTCAAGCTTATCAAAACGATTTAGTGGAGTTGTACGCTGTGAAAAAATCGTTACAGCCTACGAGGGCGCGAATGATGGCAATTTTTACACTGAGCGACCGGTACGGTGAAAATCAAAATAAGCGTTTGCGGTCAAGAAAAGCGCCGCCGGGTGCGTTAATATTGCGTTCGGGAGGTGAGAAACCGATGAAGACCGCAAATCAAGACGCGACGGCAGCCGCGGAACGTATGAAAGCGTATATCGACGCGAATATCAAGAAGCCGATCACCGCAAAAACGCTCGCGGACGCAGCCGGCTATTCACAGGCCCACGCGGCGCGTATATTCAAACTGTGTACCGGCCGGACGCCGTTTGAGTATATCAGGGAAAGGAGGCTTGTCAGTTCCGCGCTTGCGCTGAGAAGCGGCGGCGCCCGAAGGATCATCGACGTCGCGTTTGATTTCGTTTTTGACAGCCACGAGGGCTTTACGCGGGCGTTTACAAAAGCGTTCGGCATTGCGCCGAAGCGCTTCTCGTCCGTGCCGAAGCCGTCGGATTGGCTGATCCCGTTTCAGGTTTCGAGCCTCCGAAAATTTGATCAGGAGGCACAAAAAATGGACACCGCGATTATCTTTACACAAATCGTAGAACGCCCGGCGCGTAAACTGATGCTTTGGCGTTCAAAGACCGCTGACAACTACTTTGACTATGTCGCTGAAGTCGGCTGCGGGGAAAGCGACAATTCCGCGCCGTGGGATGTTGTGAGCGCGATCAAGGAAGCAATGTATGAGCCCGTCGGGCTGTGGCTGCCCGGCAATATGCGCCCCGACGGAACGGGCATCTACGCGCACGGCGTCGAGCTGCCCGCCGGCTATTCCGGCGCTGCGCCGGACGGCTTCGACACGATAGACCTGCCGCCGTGCAAAATGCTCGTATTTCAGGGCGAGCCGTATGACGACGAGCAGTACCAGCAAGCGATCGGGGCGCTGTGGGAGCGCATAGCGAAATTCAATCCCGAGGTCTACGGCTACGAGTACGCGGACGAGCTCGCGCCGCGTATGCAGCTCGCGCCGATGGGCTGGCGCGGCTATATCGAAATGCGCCCGATACGCGAGATAGCGCGGTAGCGCTCACGGCAACCCGCGCTCCGCAAGGGCGGAGGCATTGATTTTGGGGAGCGGCGATAAGCGGAACGAAAGTATTGCTTATCGCCGCTTTTTGCGGTATACTAAAAATATAAAGGTGGCTTTACGCCGAAGAAATATTTTCGCGGTGCGAAAGTTAATGACATACTGTTGTCATAAACGCTCTTGTATAATACTTATACCTCACGCGGAATAAAAAATTAAGGAGCGGAAATTCAATGGAAATCAAAAAACTCTCGCCGGAGCTTGCCGACGACTATATCGGCTATATGGGCGGCGAGGCGTTCGCGGACAACGCGGACTGGGCAAACTGCTACTGTCTGGAATCGCATTTTGAATCGCGGTGGGACGATGAGCCCGGCTTCAACAGCCGCGATAAGGCGTGGGAGCTTGTCCTCGCGGGGAAACTGACGGGATACTTGGCGTATCGTAACGGCAAGGTGATCGGATGGGTGAACGCCAACGACAAGACGGCGTTTTGCCGCCTGAAAGAGGAATGGGGTGCTCCCGAACCCGGCAAAAAGGTCAAGTCGATAGTATGCTTTGTGGTTGCGCCGTCGCAGCGCGAGCAAGGGATCGCTTCGGCGTTACTGGAGCGGGTCTGCTCTGATGCGGAGCGGGACGGATACGACTACGTAGAGGGCTATCCCGCCGCCGGCGTGACATTCGACACCCGGCATTACCGCGGCCCCGCGTCGATGTACGAAAAGCAAGGCTTCACCGCCCAAAAAGAGATAGACGGCGGACATTTCCGCGAGCTGATCATGCGGAAATATTTGCGGTAGATTATATATTGGAAGAGGCGACAGACGTGGTCTATACGATCGAACAACTGAAAAAACGAATCGCGCCGGTGGCGGCTAAATACGGTTTGCCGGCCGTATATCTGTTCGGGTCTTACGCCAAAGGTGAGGCGACAGAAAACTCCGATGTGGACATCCTCGTAGACAAATCGGGTACGGCGCTGCGCGGTCTGTTCGCTATGGGCGGGCTGTACAATGATTTGTCAGAAGCTGTGGGAAAGCCGATCGACCTTGTAACCACAGGCGCTTTGGAACAGAAAAGCACAAAAGAGAGAACGCCGTGGTTTGTTGAAAATCTGAACAATGAAAAGGTGCGGATTTATGGATAAGGGAGATCTGGAGA